>NZ_JBJDRF010000063.1:0-24494 GCF_044987305.1 Novosphingobium sp. ZW T3_23 | reverse complement strand
AAATCGCCCGTCAGACCAGGCCCGAGCTGAAAGTGCTTTTCATTACCGGGTACGCTCAGAATGCCGCAGTGCGATCAGGATTTCTGGACAAGGGCATGGACATGATGACGAAGCCCTTTGCCATGGACACGCTAGCAATCAAGATCCGGGATATCTTGGATAGCAAAACTATCCACCAGCATTGACGAGAGGATGTGTAGCCGGATTTGAAGCCGGCGCGCGAGGAGACCTTCGGCTTCCTGGCGGGGGTTATCCGCTGGACCGACGAGGTCGAGTTGATCCGCATGGCGAACCGAGGCCTGCCTTTAATAAGGGCTGGACGGCGGGCCGGGCAGACGCCATGCCGGTTGCTATGAACGACACACTGACTGCCGCGATCCTGCACACTGTCGAGCGCGCTCCACAATGGGTGCGCCACGATTTGGATGCGAAAGATCCTGCCCTCCGTAGCCGGGCTGAAGAAACTCTCGCGGCTATGATCTCCAGCGCCGTACGTGCTGTTGAAGGTGCCGCTGGGACGGATGACAAAGGACAGAGCGGCAACCAGGTATGAAGCCGTTACTTCGTGGTGCCGCGATCTTGGCGTAACATCGCCGTCTTGGCGGAGAAGCCGCCTCCAACTGGTGCCGCCCCCTCAACGCTCATGGAGCAAGCGTCGTAACCGAAAGCAGGGCGACATCGGCTCAATCGATGCCGCCCTTGTCAGCTTAGCCGTTGAGCTTGTCTTTGACCGCCTTGGCGACGGTGAATGTCAGCTTCTTCGAAGCCTTGATGGTCATGGCTTCACCCGTCGCCGGATTGCGGCCTTCCCGCTCTGGGCTGTCCTTGACCTTGAACTTGCCGAAACCGCTGAGCGAGACTTCCTCACCCTTGGCAGCCGCATCGCCGATCGCCGCGAACACGGCGTCGACAATCTGGCGGGCGTCGGTCTTGGCGATGCCGTGGTCGGCAGCGATGGCGTCGGCGAGATCGCTGTTGTTCATAAGAAGTTCGTCCTGCTGATGTCTGTTCTAGCGCCGCCGCCCATCCAAGGGCGTCGCGGCGTTGTTCCAGCATGGAGCAAGCCCACCAAGGATCAAAGCCGCACACTTTATCCAGACCCTTTTCAAGGCAGGTTGTCCACAGTCGTCGCTAAATGGCTGTAAAGCTCGGCCAATGCCGCTAGCTGCGCCTCTCGCACTCAAGATGGGCCACAAGCGCGTCCAGAGCCTGCCGCAGGCCGCCACTCCTCAGTCTGTTGCGTGCGTCCGCTAGGGGCAACCAGGCGCGCTGCCGCTCACCCATCTCGGGCCAGGCGGCTCGTTCCTCGACAACCTCGAGAGGAAACACCGCGGGGCGGCTAAGGTCGGCAGGATTACCGGCAAAAAGAGGGCGCTCGGCGATATGGCCGATCACGCCGCCTTCCTCGAAAGCCTCGGCAGCCGCACGCTCGGACGCCGTTTCTCCGGCTTCGATCTTGCCCTTGGGCAGAATCCATTTGCCCCTGCGGCGCGACGTCACCAGCAGCACCTCGCAGGTGCCCCCAACGAAACGATACGGCAAAGTTCTGACCTGGGCTCGCATCCGGTTTGACTGATCCTTCCCTGTCGGCCCAGACCAGCGCTGCGGAGCCTATCGTGAGTTCCCGGCGTTCATGCCAGCATGGCCGGCTCGAGCGGTCAATAACGTGGAGCATGATCGTTGACCGACTGGATAACACAGATGATCGAGGACATGGGTTATTTGGGCATCGCGCTCCTGATGTTCCTGGAAAACGTGTTCCCGCCGTTACCGTCCGAGGTCATCATGCCCATGGCGGGCTTCACGGCAAGCGAGGGAAAGCTCAGCCTTTCCGGCGTGCTCATTGCTGGGACAGGCGGCACTCTTCTTGGAGCCTGCTTCTGGTACGCGGTGGCCCGCAGTCTGGGAGACGAAAGGCTCAAGCGCTGGGCGCGCAAGCATGGGCGTTGGATCACGCTGTCGGCCAACCAGATCGACGGGTTGGAACGGCGCTTTGAGCGCCACAGCCGCTGGGCAATCCCGCTTGGCCACCTCATTCCCGGTATTCGGACGCTGATTTCCATTCCGGCGGGAATCTTTGGGATGGGGCTCAGCCGCTTCCTCTTCCTCACCGTACTCGGCGCCGGCATTTGGACAAGTGCTCTGGGCACTGCCGGATATGTCCTTGGCCGTGAGTTCGATGAGATTGATCGTTACCTTGGTCCCGCAAGTACCGCGATTATGGCCGCGATCCTGATCGTGTACGTCTACCGGGTGTTCAGCTTTCGAAAGGCCTGAAAGGCTGGGTTTGAGATAGCCGTCGGAGTTTTGACTGTCGAAGCGGTTCCGATTCGCCTCAGCCGGGTGAGGATGCTTCGTTACGCGGCGCCGCCGGATAGCGGCATTCGAAGAGAGTCGCGAGCATCTCATCAGATGCCTTGAAGTATCCGCGGCATCATTCCATCTGACCGGGGCAAATCTAAAACATGCGAGCCGAAGATACGATGACGACAGATTCCGCTATCGCCCCAGAAACCCGTGCCTTCGAGGCGGATGTCTCCAAGCTGCTGCACATGATGGTCCACTCGGTTTACTCTGACCGGGACGTCTTCCTGCGCGAGCTGATCTCCAACGCGGCCGATGCTTGCGAGAAGCTGCGCTATGAAGCGATCGCCGACCCATCGCTCCTTGGCGAGGACCCGCAGCCGCAGATCACCATCACGCTCGACGAAGAAGCCGGCACGTTGACGGTCGCCGACAACGGCATCGGCATGACCGCTGCCGACATGGCCGAGACGCTGGGAACCATCGCACGCTCCGGAACCAAGGCCTTCATGGATCGGCTCTCCGCCGATAAGAACGGAGAGGGCCAGCAGCTCATCGGTCAGTTCGGCGTCGGTTTCTACTCGGCGTTCATGGTGGCCGGGAAAGTCGATGTCGTATCGCGCCGCGCAGGCGAAAGCGACGCTGCTAGCTGGTCTTCCGACGGCCTCGGCACCTACACCATCGCACCTGCCGATCCGGAGCAGGCCCCTGCACGGGGAACAAAGGTAACCCTCCATCTCCTGGATGATGCGAAAAGCTATGCGGAGCGTTACAGCGTCGAGCGCATCGTCAAAGCACAGTCCGGCCATGTGCCGGTCCCGATCTTCATCGAGGAAACCGGGAGCGACGAGGAAGCTCGGCAGGTTGCGGACGGCGCAGCGCTGTGGACCAAGCCGAAGTCCGAAATCAGCGAGGAAGACTACACCGACTTCTACCGCAGCGTGGCAGGCCAGTTCGACAAGCCTGCCCTGACGCTTCACTATCGGGCAGAGGGGCGGCACGAATATTCGGTGCTCGCCTTCATTCCGGAGAGCAAGCCGTTCGACCTGTTCGATCCCGATCGCAACGGGCGCATCAAGCTCTATGTCCGCCGCGTGTTCATCACCGACGAAGCGGAAATCCTGCCGCGTTACCTGCGCTTCGTGCGGGGCCTCGTCGATTCCGCGGACCTTCCCCTCAACATGTCGCGCGAAATGATCCAGGACAGTCCTGTCCTCTCGGCAATCCAGAAGGGGGTAAGCAATCGCATCCTTTCCGAGCTGGAAAAGATGGCGGTTGCAGAGCCTGAACGTTACGCGGCCGTCTGGGAGAACTTCGGGGCCGTGCTGAAGGAGGGTCTGTACGAGGACTATGCGCGGCGCGACACCCTGCTGGGCCTTGCCCGTTTCAAGACAACCATGTCGGACGGCAAATGGCGTTCGCTCAAGGATTACGTCGCCTCGCTTCGGGAAAACCAGACGGCGATCTACTATGCGACGGGAACCGATCTCGATCGGATTGCGGATTCTCCGCAAGTCGAAGGGTTCAAGGCACGCGGCATCGAGGTACTGCTGCTGCCCGACCAGGTCGACAGCTTCTGGACTACGATGGGCGCGGACTTCAAGGGTAAGCCGTTCAAGTCAGTTACGCAGGGAGCCGCTGATCTCAGCCTCATTCCCTTGGCGGAAGGTGGCGAGCTTGCGAATGCCGGCGAGGATGTGACCGGATTCATCGCCTTCGCCAAGGATGCCTTGGCCGAATACGTATCCGATGTGCGCGTCTCGGACCGCCTGACCACGAGCGCCGTCTGCATCGTCGCGCCCGACAATGCGATGGACCTGCAGCTCGAGAAGATGCTGGCTTCCGCCGGACGAGCACCGGAGCGGGCGAAGCCGGTTCTGGAAGTAAACGCCGGGCACACGCTGATCGGCAAGCTGGCGCAAAGCGGTGCCAGCGACGACGACTTGCGCGACCTCTCGTTTCTTCTGCTCGACGAGGCACGGATCGCCGAAGGCGAAGCCCCGGCCGACCCGCGCGCTTTCGTGGAGCGTCTCGAGCGGTTGATGGCCAAAACCCTGGGATGACAAAATGAGGGGAGCCGTTTGGCTCCCCTCTCCCTTGGCTGTCCGATCACTTCCGACTCGTGCCTCTCGGTTGAGGCCTTGGCGTTCGCTTTTCGTGCGCGCAGCTATAAGCTTCCAATTTCAATGTGTTTCTCGCGGAACATCACGGCGGTCCATTCGCTCAAGCCGCAACAGGAGCGAATTCCATGAACACCAAAATCGCGAGCGGACTGATCCTTACCCTCATGGCCGGCGCGGCACTGGCCGGCTGCTCGCATGGCGCGACCCGTGGCGGCCTGATCGGCGGCACCGGCGGCGCCGTAGTCGGCAGTGCTACTGGTCTTGGCACCACGGAAGGCGCCATCATCGGCGGGACGGCGGGCGCGGTGATCGGCGACAAGTAACCGAAGCGCCAGATCCTATTGAAGGGCCGGCCACCAGCGAAATGGGTGCCGACCCATTGTTTTTTGGGCCCGCGTCACGACAGACGTCATGAGCCAGCGCATAATCTAGTAGCTTAGTCCGAAGCGGAAACTAAAGCGGCGCCATGAAGCCCCCGGCATTTTAACCGATGTGGCCAAGCGCTGCACCGGCAGACTAAGCCTATCGATCACTCCCTCGCCTCGCCTCTTTGCGCGGAGCTAAATTGCCTTTTAACCGCGAGGGCATCATCACGATTTTACGCACCAGGCTCCGTTTTATTACCGCCGGTTTCGTCGCCACTTTCCGCGCTGCCGCCGGAGCGTGGCTTGATATCCGGCTTATCCGCATTACGGGGCAGGATATCGTCTGCTCCTTCTGCGGGAGCGTCCGGCGATTGCGCATCATTGCCCTTATTGCCGTTTGTCATGTCGATCTCCCGTTATGAAGTGCGGCGCATGGCGGTGATTGCGATTGCGCCTAGTCATCCTCCAACGTGCCGATGGATAGCCCGTTCCGGACCGATGGGTTAATCGATAGCAAAGCGCGCTTTGGCCAGAGTTAGAAAATCGATCGACTGAGATATATTAACTCAAGTTAGCGATGCCCCTGTAAACGGGCTTGAGTTGTCGGGAAAGGGAAGGGGATCACCGGGCGGCGCGCTCCCCTTCACAGTATAGAGGCGGGTAAGCCAGACACGAAGCCCGCTTCGACCGCCGCAACCGTACTGCGTGAGAAGCTTTCGCGCTTAGATGGCAATTCGCAGGCTAGATCTTCCGTTCGTTTTCGGCTCCATCGTCGCGGCCGGCATCGCGGCGACCGGAAATGAGGTCTCCTTCTCGCTTGACCAACCCATGGGTTTGTCCGCCGGCTTCAATCGAGTCGGAGTTGCCCTTCGCACCCTCTGAAAAAGGCTTCGCCTCCGCCCCCGCCAGCCCTCTGTCCATGTCAAATTCTGTAGCATTCTGAGCGTCCACGCCTTCGGTCGTCGCGCGAGTAATGCGCCGATCCTCTGCTTGTGGTTGTTCGTCGATCTCTTCGGTGTCGCGGCTCATTCCGGTTCTCCTTTTCCAAATGGCAACGGTGAAGCCGGCCTTCTCGTTCCAGATAGATAACGCGGCGATCCATCGAACGAACCGCCGTGCCACCTGGTCTGCCCGGCGCAATCCATGCCACGATGACGGAATGTCGGGAACTCGAGACCCGTTGTCCCGCGTTAGCTCGGCATGAGAAACCCTGTTTCGAAAAAGCCCTGCGCGATCGTTGTCGCGGATTCGCCGCCACATATGTGGGCCGAGGTTGAAAGCCTGCAGCGACGAGGCTTCAGCGTGCGCTGTTACCGCAATGTACTCGATGCGCTGGCATCCTTCGGCAAGGAGATGCCGTCCACTGCCGTCGTCGGCCCGCTTGCCCCCCATCCGGCCAACGCGCTGCTGATGGAGGATCTCGAACAATACGGCGTGCCTGTCGTTCGCGCTTTCCCGGCATCTCGGCACGGAGGCCAGCGAAGATCTGCCTCTGTCCGCGAGAATTCGCTCCATCGATACCCGCCGGCGGTGCGCCGGGACATCCCTGTTCACCGATAGAATCCGCTTAACATATATTTGAAGCGGGAACCTGCCGAGGATCGGCACGTCCTTCCCAGGAAACAGATCACGGAATTAACACATGTCTCAACTCCTGGCTTTTCGTATTCCATCTGCCGGCCACGATGAAGATAAGGGCGAGCTGTTCGGTGACAGGTTTCAGCGTGAACTCGCGAAGTGGAATCATGACCGGCTTGCTCCGCAATTTCCGTCCCAGGACTGGCGCGATCGTGTGAAGAGCGATGCCGTCATGCTGCTGCGTGAAGGCGAATTCATCGAGAGGTTGCGTTTGCAAGTTCGTGAAGCCGCCCAAGCGGCTCCGATGGAAGCCGAAAAGTTCATCGAGTGGTTCGAAGGGCTGGCGGAAACCGGTCCCGGACAGAACGACCCCCTCTTTCCCTGGTTGGCGGAGCATGCGACGCGCGAGGAACTGCGCTGGTTTTTCGAACAGGAAGCCGCCGGCGAAGCGGGGTTCGACGATCTCGTCGCAATGACGCAGATCAAGCTTCCCGATCAAGCGAAGCTGGAACTGGCCGCCAACTACTGGGACGAGATGGGGCGCGGCAATGTCAAAGGCATGCACGGCCCTATGCTGCACGTTGTAGCGAACGCCCTCGAGGTCCGTCCCTCCATCGACACCACTGTCTGGGAAAGTCTCGCACTCGCTAATGCCATGACGGCCATGGCGAGTTCGCGGCGTTATGCATGGCATTCGGTCGGCGCGCTCGGCGTGATCGAACTGACCGCTCCCTGGCGCTCGGCTGCGGTGGCCAAGGGCCTGCGCCGGATCGGCCTCTCGGGCGCTCAGCGCCGGTATTTCGATCTTCACGCCGTGCTAGACGTTAAGCACAGCCAGACCTGGAACCAGGAAGCCCTACTTCCCCTCATCAGCGAGGATCCGCGGCGAGCCACCGCCATTGCCGAAGGTGCGTTGATGCGGCTCACCTGCGGCAAGCTTTGCTTCGAACGCTATCGCGCGAAGCTTTGGCAGAACGAGGGCGCGGCGCGGGCCGAAACGGCGGTGTGAGATCGGGAAGATAATACCCGGGCAGCAGGCGAAGGAAATTACGCGATGAGCCAGAACCTGTCGGGCAAGCGCATCGTCATTACCGGTGGGTCAAGCGGGATTGGAGCGGCAACAGCGATCGCCTTCGCACGGCTCGGTGCCCATGTCGTCATTGCCGCCAGAGGCGCGGCGGGGCTGGACGACATCGCGCGGCGCTGCCGCGAAATAGGCGGATCTGTCGAGACCCGCGTTCTCGACGTTACCGATGGCGCCGCCGTGATCGCTCTGGCCCAGGACGCACAAAGGTTGCTGGGTGGCATCGATCTCTGGTTCAGCTGCGTGGGCGTGGGAGTCGTCGGAAAGTATCCGGATACGCCCTTTGCCGATCATCAGCGAGTGATCGAGGCGAACCTGATCAGTCACATGCAGGAGGCCCACGCCGTCCTGCCTATTTTTCTGTCGCAAGACGAAGGGACATGGGTGAACATGATCTCGATCGGAGGCTTCGTCGCGACACCCTATGCCGCGGCCTATTCCGCGAGCAAGTTCGCCCTTCGCGGCTTTAGTGAGGCTTTGCGTGCCGAGCTGTCCAAGCGCCCGAATATCCACGTCTGCGACGTCTACCCGACCTTTGTCGATACGCCCGCGGTGGGGCATGCCGGCAACTATACCGGCGCGAAGCTGTCGCTTCCTCCAGGATCCCTGCCACCGGACAAAGTCGCCAATGCAGTCGTAAGACTGGCCACGCATCCGCGCAACTCCACGTTCGTCGGCGCGCCCGGCCTCGTCATGAAGCTGGCGCAGTTCACGGCGCCCAACATGGGTCCGTCGATCATGAATGGCTTCCTGGATAGTTGGTCCCGAAAGGCGGAGCCCGGCGCAGACACCGAGGGAAGCCTGTTCACGCCTCCTGCCGCGCCAAGCGGCCCCGACGGCCACACACGCAACGCAGCGCTTCGCCGAAAACTCGCCTCCGGAGCAATCGGTATCCTCGCAGCCTCTGCCGCCATTGCCGGGTCGTTGGTGATTGGACGCAAGCGCAGATAAGTAATGGCGTGCTCCGTTTGATAGAAGGTGTGATAGGATGTATCGCGCCGTTTATATCCATGTCACGTCAGGACGATTCCCTCATGCCGAAGCCGGCGCGGGGACCGCCCAGGGGCAATTGATCCTTGACGTACGAGATATGCGCGAAGGTCAGGTCATTCAGCAAATTGGTTCCCGTAGAAGAATCTCACGGACGGCGCGCGTCTGCCGTCGAAGCGAACGCGGAGCGTTGTCTTCAGCGTGCCGTGTCCTATGCGTGCCTCGTAGGAGGGCGGACTTTGTCGACGTATTTCCACTTCCGACAATCGGTGAACTGGCCGCAGGATCGAAACGGGGCCTCAGGCGGTGCGTGGAGTGTTCCGCGTATGGGCGGCCGGTCGATACCGAAGGAGCCATATTTCCGGACCGGGAACGCCGCGAGACGGCACGGGTTAATCCGGACAAAGAGAGGATTCATGCTATGGCAGCGCACAGTTTCACGCCGACCCAGAGGATGGCTTCTGCCGCGCGCCGCGGTCTTCGCTTGCGCAAGAAGTTCGAACGCGGCGGCACGCAGGTCGGCGTCGATCGCGCGCATCAGTTGGCGGATCGAAGGGATCTGTCTGAAGCGGATGTGATGGCGATGCGAAGCTTCTTTGCGCGCCATGCCGTCGACAAGGAGTCCAAATCACATAAGTGGAATTCGGATAAGGATCCGTCCGCCGGGTTCATCGCCTGGCTGCTGTGGGGCGGCGATGCCGGCAAAGCTTGGGCTGATCACAAGGCAAAGAAACTGGAAGGCTGAAGGAACCGGTTATGAAGCTTTACTATTCGCCAGGTGCCTGCAGCCTTGCAGACCACATCGCGCTGATCGAAGCCAATCTCTCGTTCGAAGCCGTCCAGGTCGATCTCAAGGCCAAGACCACCGCGGACGGCGCCAATTACCGAACGATCAATCCTAAAGGCTATGTGCCGGCGCTTGGCCTCGATGACGGCGCCGTCCTGACCGAAAATATCGCGATCCTGAGCTACATCGCCGACAGGGCTGGCGGTCTAGCCCCTGGCGGGGCGCTGGGGTGCTACCGCCTGCTCGAGACGCTCGCCTATATTTCGACCGAGCTTCACAAGTCGTTCAAACCATTCTTCTCGCCTGGAGCCAAAGAAGAAGAAAAGGGCAAAGCCAGGGAAGTGCTCGGCAAGCGGTTCGCGCTGTTCGAGGATACGCTGGCATCGCAGGATCAGCTTTTTCCCGAGGGCTTCACCGTTGCCGACTGCTATCTTTTCACCATGCTGTTCTGGGCAAAGAACAAGGCGGAGGTGGCCGTGCCGCCCCGCCTCAGCGCCTATTACGAGAGGCTGTCGGGACGTGAGAGCATACGAAAGGCGCTGGCCGACGAAGGGATCGTGTGAAGGTCGGCCGCCAGGTATGAAGCCATCGTGGCCATCGACGAAAAAACGTCGCCTGTGCGCAAATCTCGTGAGAGGCAGGCGCGAAACGGGATTGTTCGGCCGGTCTTTACCGTTTGGGTAGAGGCATTGCATGCGATGCCGTGCCATTCCCGCCTACTTCGCCGTCCGCTTCCAATGTTGCTTGGCGTTGGAACCAGTACGGGGAGGAGGGATTAGGTTCTTATGGCACGCACGCAATCACCCACATCCCGCTGGCCCGAAACACTGTGGCTAATCCGGCATGGTCAAAGCGCTGGAAACGTCGCGCGCGACCACGCTCACAACAGCGGATACTCGCGAATTGAGCTAGATCATCGTGATGTGGACGTGCCGCTGTCTGTTTTAGGTGAAGATCAGGCCCGCGCACTGGGCCATTGGTTTGCAGCGGGCGAGGAAGGGCAGCAGCCGCAAGTCATCCTTTGCAGCCCTTACGTCCGTGCAATCCAGACCGCCGAACTGTTCCGTAGCGCTGGGGGCTGTCCCCCGGACCTACGGATCTGTCGGGACGAGCGGCTGCGGGAGAAGGAATTTGGGATCCTGGATGGCCTCACGACCGCAGGCATCCGCGAATTCCAACCGGACCAAGCCAACTTCCGAAAGATCCTAGGCAAATTCTATCATCGCCCGCCCGGCGGCGAGAGCTGGGTGGATGTTATATTTCGCTTACGTGCGCTGCTAGATACGGTATCGCTGCATTATGCCGGACAGCGGGTTATGATCGTCGCGCATCAGGTCGTGGTGTTATGCATGCGATACGTACTGGAGAACCTTACCGAGGCTGAAATACTTGCAATCGATGCCGAAGGTGACGTGGCAAATTGTGGCATCACGCAGTACGCCTTCGATATTGACACTGGATGCCTGAAGCTCAACCGTTACAACATCGTTGCCCCGCTAAATCGTGAGGGCACGCGCTCAACCCGCGCACCGGATTCCATGGTTGCGGCCCGTGGCTGAGAATTGGCCTGGAGCAGGCCCCGTCGCCAGTGTTTGCGTGAACCAGCAATGGGTGCGCGCACATCCCTTGCCTTTGCATACGGACGGTACGGACAAAAACAGCCGCGGAAGGGTCATGGTGATTGGCGGTTCGATGGATGTGCCAGGCGGCGTGCGGCTCACTGCCGAGGCTGCGTTGCGCGCGGGCGCAGGCAAGGTCCGCATCGGCACCGTTGCCCCCGCCGCCCTCGCCATCGGGGCAGCGTTTCCAGAGGCAGCAGTCGCCGCCTTACCAGTCAATGCCGAAGGCGAAATCGATGCCTCACCCGCGGCGCTGAAGCTTCACTTGGAGAAGTGCGATGCGCTGGTGGCAGGCCCCGCCATGTCCTGCCCAACCCAGGCGTCGCGCCTTCTAGATATCGTACTAAAGATTCTGGACAAGAAGGGTGACATCGTGATCGACGCTGCCGCACTTATGTCCCTATCCGATAACATCGGCCCGCTCGGCGATCGCATCCGCCCCGCGGTTTTGACGCCCCACATTGGCGAAATCGCGGCAATGTTGGACACGGACGCAGAAATCATCGAACGCGACCGTGTTTCGGCCGCGCGATTTGCTGCGAACCGGTTCAACGCGATCGTTGCGCTGAAAGGTGCCAAGACAATCATCGCGGCGCCCTCGGGAGAAGTGTTCTGCTATGAGGGAGGTGGCATTGGTTTGGCTACCAGTGGGTCGGGAGACGTGCTGGCGGGCATAGTGGGCGGCCTGCTAGCACGCGGCTGCTCGCCTTTGGAGGCGACCTTGTGGGCTGTTTGGCTACACGGCGAGGCCGGACGGGCCTGTGCCCGGACGATTGCCCCCCTTGGATTTCTCGCGCGCGAACTGTTGACAGCTATTCCCGGACTTATGCGAATTCCCCACCCAGGTTAAGTTCACGGCACGCAGCAGGGTGATGCGAACAATTCTCACAGTTTTTTCGCAGAATTGGCGAATACCTAAATTTTTAGAGCTTTTATTCATTATCCGGCAATATGTAAGACGATAGCATCGTTGTACGCCGTGGTAGTACTCCAATATACAGACGGGTCAAAGCTCGACTTCTGCCCTGCAGCTGCTCCGGTGGTGCTTTTGGACATTAGGCGCCCGCGTGCGTGCCTCGCACTGCCATTTAAGCGGCGGCCTTCGCTCAGTTTAATGGGAACACCTTCCCGTCTCGGGACTTCGATTCACTTCCCCCAAACTGCATCGCTGTGCGACGCATCCAGCTTGGAGAAGATGATGCCCCGTTACCTGAAGCTCGGAATGGCCCTTTTGGTGGTCGCCAGTACCGGACTTGCTGCTTGTACAGATGATCGCCCAGGCCGCCACCGGCCGCCCTATGGTGACCGTTATGATCGTCATGATCGGCATCGGGATCGGGATCGCGACCGTCACCGTGGCGGCCGGCACGATCGTGACCGCGACAGGGATGGTTGGAACCGTCCTCGCTAAAAAAAGACGGATTGAGGGCGGCGGCCTTGGCGGCGCCGCCCTGTTTCACGAAGATTCCGGTGACATGCAGCGGCACCGCCGATCTGATGCGTTTGCCTGACGCAGCGCTTCGGCGCTGTTCCCTGCCGGCATTTTGCAGGGGGATTGCTTTCCGACGGCGCCAAACTCTTCAATGCAATCGCGGATTGGAGTGCTTTGAAACTGGTCTTCTTCCCTGCTAAGCCTCCCCCATGCGCTTCATTCACACCGCCGACTGGCAGCTCGGTAAGCCTTTCGGCCGTTTTGACGCTGCGACCCGCACCGCGCTGACAGAAGCGCGTTTCGATGCGATCGATGCCATCGCCAGGGCGGCGGCGGAGCACGAGGCCGGGCACGTTCTCGTCGCCGGGGACGTGTTCGATACCGAAGGCCCGGACGAGCGTACCGTGATCCAGGCAGCGACCCGTATGGAGCGCTACGCCTGCCGCTGGTGGCTGCTGCCCGGCAACCATGATTTCGCCCGCAACGGCGGCTTGTGGGACCGCGTGCGCAAGCGCGGCGTGGCCAATGTGACTGTGCTGGCGCAGCCCGAGCCGCACGAAATCGCCGACGGCATCTGGCTGCTGCCCGCCCCCCTCCTCCACCGACACACCCGCGACGATCCGACCGAGAGTTTCGATCGCATGGAAACGCCCGGCGCCACATTGCGTATCGGCCTGGCGCACGGCTCGATCCGCGATTTCGGCACTCAAGGCGAAGCGCCGAACCTGATCGCGCCCGACCGCGCGGCGCGCTCGAAGCTTGATTACCTCGCGCTGGGCGACTGGCACGGCCTGCTCTGCGTTGATGCCCGGTGCTGGTATTCCGGCACGCCCGAGACTGATCGCTTTGGCCGCGACGAGCCGGGCCAGTGCCTGCTCGTCGATGTTGCTCCCGGCGCCCTGCCAGTCGTCACGCCCCTGCGCACCGGCCGCTACCAATGGCTCCAGCGAGACTGGACAGTTGCGGACGCGATCGACTTCGCGGCGCTGTGCGACGACCTGCTAACCGCCTGTGAACCCGCCGCAACGCTGCTGCGCCTCTCGCTTTCCGGCATTGTCCCGCTGACCGACCGAGTTGCCATGCTTGCGCGGACCGAGGATGACCTGTCCCACCGGTTGCGCTTCCTCGACGTGCGCGACGGCGATGTCGTTACGCGGCCGACGGAGCAAGATCTCGCCGCGCTTTCCACCGAGGGCATGATCGGCAAGGTAGCCGCCATGCTGCGCACGAAAATCGAGGAAGGCGGAGCCGATGCCCACCATGCGCGCCGGGCGCTGGAGCGCCTCTTCGTCGAAACCCTGAAAGCGCAGGAGAGCGCGGCATGAGCCTGTTCATTCGCCGCATCGCGGTCGAAAACTTCCGCAAGTTCCGCCAGCGCCACGAGATCGCCGGGCTTACCGACGGTCTCAACATCGTCATCGAGAACAACGAGGCCGGCAAATCCACCCTGCTGGAAGTGGTGCGGGCCGCGCTGTTCCTGCGGCATGGATCGAAGACCCAGCTGATCTCCTCGTTCCAGCCGCTGGGGGACGAAGTGGCGCCCGAAGTCGAACTCGATTTCGCAGTGGGCGGGGACAGCTACACGCTGAAAAAGCGCTTCATCGGCCGCGCCATGGCCGAGCTGTCCGGTCCCGGCGGCCGCAGCCAGAATGCCGAGGCGGAAGAACGCCTGCAGCGCCTGCTCGGCTTCGAGGCGCAGGGACGCATGTTCGACAGCGAGCTTGCCGGCGCATTGGGAATGCTGTGGGTGGCGCAGGCAGAAGCCTTGTCCGTGACGCCGCCGGGAGGCCGGGTGCGCGATGTCATCGGCGCCACCCTGGAAGGTGAGGCGGGAACCATCCTCGGGGGCCCTGCCTTCCAGCAGGTGCAGGACCGCATCGAAGGACAGTTCCGCCAGTTCTTCACTGAAAAGGGACAAGTCGCCAAGGCCGGGCGGCTTGGCGCCGCGCAGCAGCGCCAAGCCGCCGCGGCCGAGGCACTGGCCGAGGCCCAGCAGCGCGAGCAAGCTCTGGAAGCGGCCTTCGCCGATCTCGATCAGGCCCGGCGTCAGTTGACGACGCTGCGCCGCGACCTCGACGACGGGAATCATGCGGTGGAACGCGCTGATCTCGAAAAACGTCTGGAGACTGCGCGCGGCGCGGCGCAATTGCTGGCACAGCGGCTATTGGAGGCCACCGGGGCCGCGGCGCGGCTTGCCGGCCTTCAGGATCTTGCCGACCGCCTCACCCAGACCCAGGACCGTCGCACCGGCGCCGACCGGCGGAAAGACGCGGCGCAGGCCGAACGGGCCACGTTGGCAGAAACCCTCGCCTCTGCGCAGAGCGATCTGGCCGGCGCTGCCGCCGCACTCGATAGTGCCCGTCAGGCGCGCGACCTTGCCCGCACGGCGCTGGCTGAAGCACAGGCCCATGAAGCAGCGCTGCGCAGGCGCGAGGGGCTGGTCGCAGCCCATGCCCGCCATGAGACAGTGCTTGCCCTCGAAACCGAGCGCGACGCACTCACCACTGCGGCCTCACTGGTCGTGCCCGCACAAGTGCTCGAAGAACTTGATGCGGCAGAACGCGAAATGCTGCGGCATCGCACCTTGCTGGAAACCGAAGGCACCCATGTGGAGCTGACCGGCCCGGACGCTTCGCTTCAAGGGTTCACGCGCGACGGTACCCCGCTCGAACCCGGCGCATGGACACTGTTCCGCGAAACCCGCATCGGCCTGCCCGGCGGCAGCGAACTGGTACTGCGCCCGCCTCAGGCGCTCGCGGGCGCACAGGCCGCTCTAGATGCCGCCACGCGGCGCCATGCCGAGCTGCTTGCCAAGTGGTCGCTGGACAGTCTGGCCTCCGCCCGCGCGCGCAACGAAGCGGCACGCGAAGCCCGGCGTCAGAAGGAAACGATCGATGCCCGGGTGCTGGCTGCCTCGCCCGCCGATCGCGACCTGAATCTGGCGGCCGGCCCGGATGCGCTCAAGCTCTTCGTCGCCGCCCATCCGCTGGAAACCGGCGCGATCAAGGAGGGCAATACGGTTCCCATCGCACAGGCCGAGACCCGGCGTGAAGCCGCCGAAGCCGCCTTCGTGCGCGCCGAGACGCTCCACGCTCAGGCGGGCGATGCCCTTCGCGCCGCCGAAAAGTCCGATACGCCCCTCGCCATTGCCGAACAGACCGCCGCAAACGACAGCGCGAATGCGGCGGAAGACCTGGCCCGTCTGGCTCTCCATCCCGATTTTGCCGGACTGGACACCGCGCTCGCCGCCGCGCGCGAAACGGCGGCGGCCGCAGCGGTCGTGCTGGAGAACGCCCGTGCCAATGCCTCCGCGTTCGACGAGGAGGCCCTGCACCGCCGCATCGAGAACCTCGTCGCGCGCCGCAAAGCTGCGGAGGACGCGCGTTCGGACCTGAACATCCGGATCGCCGGTCTGGAAGCCCGGGTCGAAAGCGAGGGTGGCAAGGGCCTTGCCGAACAGGCCGCCGCCGCACGCGATGAGCATGACGCCGCGACCGCCGCTTTGTCACGCGCCAGCGACGAGGCCGAGACCCTGCGCCTCCTTCGCGAAACGCTGGCACAGGCCCAAGCGGAGACCGCGCGCACGATTACCGGCCCGGTCGCGGCCCGCGCCTCACGCTATGTCGGGCGGATCCTGCAGGATGCGCAGCCTGCATTCGGCGAAGACCTTGGCCTTGCCTCCATCCGCCGCGGCGGGCTCGATGAGGCGTGCGAACAGCTGTCACGCGGTACGCAGGAACAGCTCGCCCTACTCGCCCGCCTCGCCTTTGCCGACATGCTGCTGGAGGAAGGCCGCCCGGTCTCGCTGATCCTCGACGACCCGCTGGTCTATTCCGACGACGTGCGCCTCGATACGATGATCGACCTGATCGCCGAATCCTCGCAGCGGATGCAGGTGATTCTGCTGACTTGCCGGGAACGCGCCTTCCGCCATGTCAAGGGGAACCGCATTAGGCTTTGACCAAATGCCTGCATGATTCTGAAGATACGGCGCGGTTCGAGGATGGTCCTATTCGGCAAGCTCGCCTTCGTGTCCTGGGCCATGCTTGAACATTTCATAATGGCCTTCTTGCGTAATGGAAGAAGGGCTGAAAGTGCGAAGCAATCCCAGCAGCGGCGGCAGGCCTTATCAATCCCTGAGATTTATCAATCCCTGAGCCGGCGCCGTTTCTTATGCATTGATCACCTTGTCTCGCCGGAATACCCCTGATGCGCCCCTGGGCACTCGCCGAATAGTCTCCCTCGTCGGATATTCGGCTGGGAGGCGCTATTCACTGCGCACCAAATTTTCCGGGAGGGGCCATCAGCTTTAGAAGATCCTTTTCTCTTGCATCCCCGCGAGCGTCGCCCAAACCTACAGTTTATGCCGGAGATCGCATATTGGAAATTTATGCGATTTTGCGCCGATTAGAGCTGAAGGAAGATTAATAGGCCGGCGGCATCAGGCGTATCTCACGGCCGATCGCGATGAGTTCGCGCACCCAATGATGCGCAGGCGCGCAGGCTTCCACGCCGGCCAAGCAAGGCGACAAATCCGCGAAGAGCCGAATGACCTCGGCCCTGCAGCCTACGCCGGATCAGCACTGCGCCGTCGGCAGCGATGCCGTGCACCTCAAACACATTCTTCGCCAGATCCAATCCGACGGTGACAACCTCCCGCTCCATGGAACGTCCCCTAGACGTGGACCTGCAATGTCCACATCATCGCGCAAGCTACGCTGGGGCGAAAGGTCGTCCACCACATCACGCCAGCAGCTTTGCTGCCGGGCGTTTGCACAAACAAGACACGGCCGTCCGCTTTCCTTTCTGGGTAACCAAGAAAGGCCATATCTTGCGTTGCCGATAACGTCCGATGGCGCCATCACTTGGACCTCTGCGTTCCTTTTCCCGTCAAGTGCCGATTAGCGCACCTCTTGCCTGCAGGGCTTCCATGACGCGCGCCGCTGCTAGCTCGGCAGGGTGCTCGACCCCCAGGAGGCCGAAGGTGCCGCCGAGCATGAAAGCACAGTGGCCGTGGACGGTGGCGATAAGCGAACTTGTGAGTTCCGCCGCCTCCGCGGCTTCGCTCGCAGGCAGGACGGCCATGACCTCGCGGGCGATGACGCCCGTGAGGCGGACGCGTTCCGCCGCGAGCGTCTCGGGCATGTACATGCCTTCCGGCAGGCGATGCTCGTAGATCGCCGCCCATAGATTTCGGTGGGTCTCGGCAAAGTCGAAGTAGCCGCGCACGAGGACGAGGATGCGACCCCGTCCCTCGGTACCGCCCAGGCGGTCTTCCAGCCACTCGCTCCAGTGCCGGAAGGTTCGCGCATTGATCTCCATGACCAGCCCGTCAACGTTGCCGAAGACGTGCATCACCGTTCCCACCGAATAACCGATGCGCTTGGCCACTTCGCGCGCGGAAAACCGGGCGTAGCCGTTTTCGGCCATCACCTCCCGCCCGGTGTCGAGGATCAGTGCTTCCAGTTCCTCGCGGCCGTGATCCGATCGCCTGCCCATCGTCAGCCTGCCTTACGCACGAAGGGATAGCGCATCTGCGCGAGGTAGCCGCTTGGAACTGCCTCGGGCACGCCGTAGCCCTTGGGCCACCGGCCCTTAGGGAAGTAGTGGGTGCCGAAAAGGCGATCGAGCCAAGGGAAGTGGATTGCAAAGTTCTTGTCGATCCCCTCGGCCTCTAGGGCGTGATGCCAGTGGTGGAAGCGCGGCACCACGATGAAGCGCCCGAGGCGGTCGAAGTCACCGCGGATATTGGCGTGGACGAGCGAGGAATAAACGTAGACCATGCCGATGTACGCCTGCATGACCGAGGGCAGGAAGCCCAACGTCAGCAAAGGCAGCGAGGTCACGCCGCGCAGCAGCACGATCTCTGCGAAGTGCATCCGTCCTCCGGCCAGCCAGTCCATCGAACGCGCGGAGTGGTGCACCGCATGGAAACCCCACAGAAACGGAATGCGGTGGAACACGCGGTGGAACCAGTACTGCGTCAGGTCAGTCAGAAACATCGCGAGGATGAACTGCACGGCCCAGGGCAGGCCAGCCACCGCTGCGCGAATGCCGGACAGAACGGTGCCGTGCGCGTTGAGATAGCTCGACGGCGCAAGGGCGAGGAAGGTGATGAGCTGGACCAGCATCGAACTGATGAGGAAGTAGAACAGGTCTTCGCGCCATTCGGGCCGGAACAGGCGCTGCTTATTGCGGTGGGGTACGAGGCGCTCCAGCGGGGCGAACATGAGGCCTGTGGCGACAAGGTTCACCGCGAAGAAATCGACGCCGAAGAACACGCCCCAGTCATGCATCTCGCGCGGCTGTACCGACGCGCCGCCAAGGATCGTCCCCGCGAGCGCCACCATCAGCGCGGTCATCCCCAGCACCTTGCGCGGGCGCAGCAGGAGGCTCAGCAGGGCCAATGCATAGGATGCCAGCAGCGTGGCGTGGACGACGATACGAAAGCCCGACGACTTAAGCACGATCGCCAGTTCGGGCGTGGCGAACCAGTCGGGCCAGCGCAGCGCGATGACGAAGGACAGCCCGGCCGCGGCCAATAGCAGCGCGAAGAACCCCGCGAACCAGCCGGTTCCGAAGCCGCGCGCTTCGATCGGGGCCTCGAGGTCGCGGACAAGCTTTTTCAGAAATCCGGTCATGATCGGTTTTCTCCGTTGGCGATGAGGCGTTGTACCGCGACAATCGAACGCTGTCTAATTATTTATTGTACAGCGTTCGATTTGCCGATAGGCTCGCCCGAATGAGATTGAAAGGCGATACATGACCGGGATCCTGCTGCTTGCGACCGTCATCCTGAGCGTCCTGCTCTACGACACTCGGCGGCGTCTAATCCGTTTGGAGGGTTTATTGGTCGAGCCTCCGCCGCCAGCATACGCCGCGCCGGCGAAGCTGGTGCAACAGGAAGCCATCGAAGCCGAACCAGCTATGGTCCCCGCTGTTCATTTGGACCCGCTGGCCGAGTTCGTGCCCGTCCCGTCCGAGCCGGTGCCGGTGTCCGAAGAGGTCAAACCCGGGCCTGAACCCGTCGCCGACGCGGGGAACAAGCCCATGTCGCCGGGCTTTGGATTCGAGGAGCTGTTCGGGCGCAAGCTGCCGATCTGGGCGGGCGGCGTGACGCTGATCGTGGCGGCGGTGCTGATGGTGAAATACTCCATCGACACCGGCCTGCTGTCGCCTGTGGTGCGCGTGGTGATGGGGCTGGTCTTCAGCTGCGGCCTGATCGGCCTGGGTGAACTTGCGCGTCGACGTGAGGACGTTGTGCGCGATGTCCGTGTCGCTCAGGCCCTTGTCGGTGCCGGTGTGGGCGGCCTTTATGCTGCCGTTCTGGCCGCCGCCAATCTCTACGATCTGGTCGGTTCGGACACGGCTTTCGTCGGCCTCGCCGCGATCACCGCGATCGCCCTCGGCCTTGCGCTGCGGTTCGGAGCGCCCTGCGCGGTGCTTGGCCTCGTCGGCGGACTGGCAACTCCGGCCGTCGTCCAATCGCAGAGCCCCAATGTGCCCTTGCTGGCGGGATACCTTGCCGTCGTCATCGGCGCGATCACCCTGCTTTCGCGGCGGCAGCGCTGGGCTTGGCTGGGCATCAGCGCGCTGACGGGCGGCGCGGGCTGGACTTTGCTGACGATAGCAATGGGCGATCTCGACAGTGGATCGACGCTGGCGATGGGGCTGCTCGTACTACTGCTGGGGCTCGGCCTGCCCGCTCTGGCGATCGAGGGGCGCACCGCGCCGATACTGCGCGGGGTGACCGGCGTAGTCGGGGCTCTGCAACTGGCCCTGATCGTCGCGCGGGGTGAGTTCGCGCCGCTAACATGGGGTCTTTACGGGCTGCTTTCGCTCGCGTTCGTGTGGCTGGCGGCACGCGCGCCGGTCCTGCAACGCACGGTTTTAGTCCCGTTGCTGACGGCTCTGGGGCTCGTCGCAGTCTGGCCCACGCCGGATGCGGGGCTGTTTGCGGCGGTGGTGGCGGGGATCTCGGCGATCTACGGCGGTTATGCGCTGCGGCGGGTATGGCGTGAAGATGGCGGTCTTATTGAAGTCGGGCTGCTCGGCGCCATCGCGCTTGGTGGCTATGTCGTCTGCTTCGGAAAGTTCTACGAAGGGTATCCGGGGCAGGATGTGCGGTTCGCGCTTCTGGCGCTGGCGTTCTCGGCCCTGCCGGCGCTTGGCGCTGGACTGGGGTGGCGCAGTGCCGAGCGTGGGGACGACGCCCGGTTCGCGCTGCTGTCGTGCTGCGCCGGAGTGCTGGTGGTGCTGGCGGGGCTGGTCGCCCTGCCTGAATGGTGCGCCCCGCTGATCATCGCTGCAGTAGCGGCGGCTCTGCTTGGGCTTTCGGTTATGGCCCAGGATCAGCGTGTGGCGAAGGGCGCTCTCGGCTTGCATTTTGCGGCTGTCATCGCGCTGCTAGTGACGATCGAGACCACTGCGGAACTGGCGCGTCTTTTCGAACTCGCTGTGGTTCCACATCCCGCGCGCGCGGTGCTGCGATGGAGCATGCTCTGCGCGGTGGCAGCGGCTTTTGCCTGGCGCAATTCAGGCAACTTTTTACGCTTCATTTTGCAGCCGATGGCGGCCTTGCTCGGCTATGGATTGGCCGCGCAGATCGTCCCGGCCCCGTGGCTCGCGGTAGTGACGAGCCTCGCCTTGATTGCTCTGGTCGAGGTTGGCCGCCGTCGGCAGGTTCCTGGGTTGGAGCCGACATGGGCGGCGGTGGCCGGCCTGCTGGCTCTGTGGGCGCTTCAGCCGATCGGCCATTGGCTTCTGGCTGGCATGATTTCACTGGGCGGCCATCCGGTGTTCGTTGGTGAACTGCCATCGGTCGGAATGGCGATGCGACGGCTGATGGCGCCGGCAATCGCAGGAGCTTTCATGCTGCGGCGCATGCCTTGGGGCCTGACTGATACCGTCCGCACAGGAGTCGCAGCGTTGACGGGCGGGCTCGCGCTCATCGGCGTGCATGTCCTGTACAAGCAGCTTTTCGCCATCGGTGATTACGCCGCTTTCGTTCGCTTCGGACTTGCCGAACGATGCCTTTGGGAGGCCGTGCTACTGGCAACAGGAGCCCTGGTATGGCGCTATCTGGCGGCGCGGCCTATAGCGATCGGGCTTGTTCTGGCAGGCACGGTGCATAACCTCTTCTATACCGTCGCTCTGCATGACCCCTTGTGGGCGGAGCAAGCTGCCGGCGCATGGCCCGTGGTCAACCTGCTGCTGCCGGCCTTCGGTATCGCGTTCGTCGGGGTATCGGTCCTCGAACGCATCATGCCCGACCTGCCAACTTACCTGCGGCGGGGCGGTGACGGAATCCGCATGGCGCTGATCCTCCTCTTCGCCTTCGCGACACTGCGCCAGTTGTTCACAGGCTCGGTACTGGTTTTCGGAGAGGTGGCGGAACTGGAGAACATAGGGCGGTCGGTGCTCGCCATCCTGTTGGCCATCGGTTTCCTGCTCTGGGGGATCCGCAAGGGCCTGAGCGATTGGCGCCTAACTTCGCTAGTGCTGATGCTCGGTGTTGCGGGGAAGGTCTTCTTGATGGATGCATCGGGATTGCACGGGCTGCTGCGCATCGCATCGTTCCTGGCGCTTGGCTTTAGCCTGATCGGCATTGGCTGGCTGCACAACCGCTATAGGAGTTAGCGACCCCGTGCGGACGGTATCGGTTGGCGAGCAGCATATTGCGCATAGGGCCGTTGGTTGGTGCGGCCACATGCCCAGCCGATTGGTGCGGCATATATTACTGCTGGCCAGCAGCAAATTTTCGTTCTCGCGGTGCGGACCGTCCGGTCTTCCGGCAGCTGTCGATCAAATTTCCCCGTTCATCGAATGAGGGCACGACTGCTGATCTCGAAACCCCGAGCGAGAGCTTTTTCGGATAGGCTCCAAGGACGTTTGCCGAATTCACTTAATCTAGGGAGCAAAATCGCCTGCACGTTCGGCGATCGGCCGGGCCTCGGTCACCAGCGTCGTCAACAGTTTGCCCGGTTCCTCGCTGGTGATGTGATGGCCCGATCGCTCAAACCAGATCAATCTTTTCGACGGCGCATACACCCTCGCGAACCACTCGGCTGCCACCTCGCTCGACACATTCACGTCATGCCGGCCAAGCAGCAGAACTAAGGGGACATCCAAATGCCGGATCTTCGAGAGGTCGGTTGCTAAAACCTTGGGCAGCAGGGCCTGGGTGACCGATTCCTGACCCTTGAAGGCGCTACGGACATCCTCGTCGCTATATTCCGGAGCCAGCTTGAAAGCGGCTGCCTCGAAGTCGCCGCCTGGCCGGCGCCATGCCGCGCCGCCGTACTGGTTCAGCCACTTGCGCTGCGTCAGGATAGCGGCAACGGTGAGCGGATGGTCAGCGGCGCCATAGGGGGCGATTGCTTCCATTTCGTGCACGGCCTGCGCGTTACCATCGGCCCGCGCCTTGGAAATGGTCCACCTCCAACCGCGCCGCTCGCTTTCCAGTCCGTCCGTCAGTTGGCCCATCCCGATATAGGCATAGAGCCATTCGGGATGCGCTGCCGCAAGCTTCAGCCCTAACATGCTGCCCCAGCTGTGCCCAAGTACGAACACCTTGTGCTTGCCGAACCGCTTGCGTGCCCATTGCACTAATTCTTCGGCATCGGCCTGGAAGCGCTCGGGCGTTAGCGTCGCAGGATCGCTCGCGCCGCTCAATGTATACGTCTTGCCGGCATTGCGCTGGTCCCAATGAATAACAGTGAAATACTCGTCCCACCCGCGGTCCCACCACCAATCGAGAGGCATCTCGACAAACCCGGGACCGCCATGAAGGTAGATCAACACCGGATTTCGCAAATCCTGGCTGCGGATTGACACAGCCTGGGAAATGCCGCCGATCGGCACCGCCTCAATCGCCTGCAAACCCTGCGGGCTGACGATCTCTCGCAGATCGGCAATGATTTTGACAGCTTCCGCCCGGCTGTGCGGCCCCACCGAACCCTGCTGGACCGGTGGTTGGGCGACTGCAGGAACAGCGGCGACAATCGCAGCTAGTGCAAAGAGCTTTTTCATACACTTTCCAATTGGCCTGGTTATCGGACTGCCAGCTTGCCAAAATTCCTGACCGCCCGTCCATCATCGATTGGGCCGACATAATTCCGGCAGCGGCCGACCATCCCTGGTCGAGCCTGGCTCTAGGTTCGATCGGCTGCTTCCGACGCGGGCCATCGCAGCTCCATGCAAACCGGCGGTACCGCATAAATGAGATGCATGATTATTCTTGTTTCGAAACGCAACATGCATTAACAGGCGGCGATGGCTAATACGCTTCCGTCTTCCCGCCGCGACTTGATCGCATCACGGCTTCTGGCAGCCGAGCCAGTTAACAGCACGGCTTTAGCGAGCGAATTTGGCGTTTCTGAAGACGCGATCCGGCGCGATCTGCGCGCACTCGATGCAGCAGGTATTTGTCGGCGCGTCTATGGAGGGGCGGTTCCCCTAACAACCGGCGGGGTGTCGATCACTGCGCGGTTAACTGCAGGACTTGCGGAAAAGCGGGCGCTTGCGCATGCAGCCTTGCCCCTGATCGCCAACGGAAGCTTTGTATTCCTGGATAGCGGGAGCACCAATGTTATGGCGGCCAATTTGCTTCCGGATGATGCGGACCTGGCAATCGGCACAAATTCGATCGAGACAGCCGCCACATTAGCTGCACGTCAGAGCTTGCCCGTGCTTTTCGCGGGCGGGAACGTCGATCTTGCAATCGGCGGCTGTGTCGACGGGACCGCCATCGAGGCTGTCTTGCGGCTGAATATCGACCTGTGCCTGCTCGGCGCCTGCACGTTGTCGGCCGACAGCGGCGTCAGCGCCTTCAATGCAAGCGATGCGGCATTTAAACGTGCGCTCATCTCGCGCAGTCTATGCACGATTGTGCTTGTTTCAAATGAGAAGTTGGGTGGCCGCGCACCGCATCGGGTCACGGGCATCGACGGTATCGATCACGTCGTCGTGTCGCATGACGCGCCAGACGCCGAAATTGCCGAACTGGAAATGGCAGGCGCGCACGTTCTGCGCGCTGCGCAGCCGCAAGCGGATTGAAGGAAATATCGATGAAAACGCAGGAAGTCGGCTCGCGTCTTGCGACGCGCGCTGCCTTTTTGGTGGCTGGTTTTGGCTTGGCCTGCTGGGCGCCACTCGTCCCGCTCGCGAAGGCACGTCTCGGCGTGGATGATGGCGCATTGGGCCTCTTGCTG
>NZ_JBJDRF010000062.1:0-25275 GCF_044987305.1 Novosphingobium sp. ZW T3_23 | reverse complement strand
GCGGGAGAGAGGGGGGAGGGCATGGTCACGCCCTTTCTCTCAACGGCCTTTCCGCTGATCGATCAGGGCGCCCCGCAATTGCAGCTCCGGCGGCCATTCCGTCTTGGGGTCGATCTTCACATAGGCCATGCCGGGCAGGCCGGTCTTCACCAGGCTCATGTAGCGGCGCAGCAATGCCGGATCGATGCGGGCGCGCACGCGGAACATCATCTTCTCGCGCTCGCTCTGCGTCTCCACAGTCTTCGGCGTGAACTGCGCGACATCGGCCACGAAGCTTATCCGCGCGGGGATCGGCGTATCGGGCAGGGCATCCAGCACGATACGCGCCTCGCTGCCGATGCCCAGCCGACCGGCCGCCGTGGCAGGGAGGAAGAAGGTCATCGTCACGTCCGTCAGATCGACCAGACTGACCACGCGGCCGCCGCCGCTCACCACTTCGCCGGGTTGCGCGATGCGGAACTGCACGCGGCCATCGCGCGGGGTGCGCAGGGTGGCATCGTTGATATCGGCCTCTATCCGCTGGATCGTGGCGCGGGTCGCCTCCACGCGGGACGAGGAGCCGATCACCTGATTGCGCGCATTGGTTACCGCCACTTCGGCAGAGGCGACCTGAGCCCGCGCCGCCTGCACAGCGGCGGATGCGCCCTCCACTTGCGCGGCATCGTCATCCCGCTCCTGCGCCGAAGTGGCGCCTTCGCGGGAAAGCGTGTCGGAGCGGCCGAGCCGTTTGCGCGAGGCGTTGAGTTCGGCCAGCCGCTGGCGAACCACGGCCTCGGCAGCGGCCTTTTCCGCCTGG
Organism: Novosphingobium sp. ZW T3_23; assembly: GCF_044987305.1. Taxonomy (NCBI): domain Bacteria; kingdom Pseudomonadati; phylum Pseudomonadota; class Alphaproteobacteria; order Sphingomonadales; family Sphingomonadaceae; genus Novosphingobium; species Novosphingobium sp. ZW T3_23. The sequence goes on along the minus strand of NZ_JBJDRF010000062.1, from coordinate 24,479 downwards.
CGCTGCGCCACCTGGGTCTGCGAGACCAGCACCGCGTTCTGCGCCTCCGCCATCTGCGCCTCCGCCTCGGTCTTCTGGGCGGTGAGCACATCGACATCCATGTGTGCGATCACATCGCCCGCCTTCACCGTCTGCCCCTCATCCACGACGATATTGCGAATGCGCCCGGCGGACTTGCTGGCAATGTCGATCTCGGTGGCCTCCAGCCGCCCGTTGCCGCCCACGATGCCTTCGGGCAGCCCCGCAGGCGTGAGCAATTTGTAGAGCGCGAAGGCCAACGCCAGCACCGCCGCGACGATCAGCCCCCTGACGATCCAGGTCTTGTTCATCGTCACTGCCCCTCTTGGCTGGCCGGCGTTGCGGCAGGAGTATCGGTGGCGGGCGGCCCGAACGGCCGTTCTATCGGAAAGCCTCCGCCCAGCGCGGAATAGAGCGAGACAACGCTTGCCAGCTCCGCGCGGCGCAGCTGGACAAGCGCCTGTTCGGCATCGAAAAGATCCCGCTGGGCGTCCAGAACCTCAAGATAGGTCGAGCGCCCGTTGTCGAAACGCAATTGCGCCAGCCGCGCACGCTCGCGCTGTGCGCCTACCAGCGCGCGGGTGGTGACGATCTGCCTGGCCAGTTGCCGGCGGCGGACCAGCGCGTCGGACACGTCGCGGAAGGCGGACTGGATGGCCTTCTCGTAGCTGGCTACCGCCTGGTCGCGGCGAGCCTCGGCCACTTGCAGATTGCCCTTGAGCCGGCCGGCATTGAACAGCGGCATGACGATCTGGGGCGCGAAGTTCCAGGCCTGGTTGCCGCCTCCCAGCAGTCCGTCGAGATCGGAGCTGGACGTGCCGAACGCGCCGGTCAGGCTGATGTTGGGGAAGAACGCCGCGCGGGCCGCCCCGATATTGGCATCGGCCGCGCGCAACTGGTGTTCGGCGGCGACGATGTCGGGACGATTGACCAGAAGTTCGGACGGAAGCCCGGTCGGCAACGTGAAATCCGGGAAATCGCCGGTCAGCCCCAGCGACCCCGGCGCGATCTCCACCGGCGCCCCCACCAGCAGGGCCAGCGCATTGCGGTTGACGGCCCGCTCCTGTTCGAGCGCGTCCAGCGTTGTCTGCGCCTGAGCCAGCAGCACTTGCGATTGCGCCATGTCCAGCTTGTTGCCCGATCCCACCTCATATCGGCGGCGCATGATCCGCAGCGTTTCCTCACGCGTGGTGATCGACTGGCGGGCGAGTTCGGCGCGTTCCTCGTACTCACGCTCCAGCAGGTAGCCCAGGGCGACCTGCGAGACGAGATCTGTGGCCACCGCTCGGCGCGATTCCTCGCTGGCGAGATATTGCTCGCGCGCGGCCGCGCGCAAGTTGCGCAGGCGGCCCCAGAAGTCGATCTCCCAACTGGCGCTGAGCTGCGCGGAAACCTGCTTGATGTCGGCATACTGATCGGTACCGGTCACCAGGGTACGTCCGCGCGTTCCGGCGGCTACCGCATCCAGTTGCGGATAGAGCGCAGACCCTTCGATCCGCCACGCCGCGCGCGCCTCTGCCACTCGGGCCGCGGCCAGGCGAATGTCGCGATTGTTGGCAAGGGCCTGGGTTATCAAGGCCTGCAACTGCGGTTCGCGGAAGAAGGCGTTCCAGTCCAGCGCTACGATCGACCGGCCGTCCACGCTACTGACATAGCGTTCGGGCACGGGCAGCGGCGGCTGCACATAGTCAGGGGCGAACGAACAGGCGGAAAGAGCCAGCAATGGTACGAGAACAAGCCCCGCCGCGCGGATCATGTGCGAAGTTTGGCGGTCAGCCGGGCTCAACAGCACAAAATCCCCTTCGCATGCGACGGAATGTGACGCCTGAAAGACTGGCGTCAGCGGATTTGAAACGTGTCGATTATTTTTATGAGTTACGGATTACGATCCGGCGGCCCATCATCCATCGAGACTATCTGTCTGGATTTATTTTTTATAAGGAGAAAGTCGAAGATTAGTCAATCAATTAGTCTTCCTCATAGGCATGAGGAAAAGCGATCTGCCGGTCAACTGCCGGGGCGGGAATCTGTCGGCACGCCCCTTCCGCTCAAGCGGTGCGCGATCGCGTGAACCGGGGAAGCAACCGCGCGGCCAGCAGGACAGCCACGATCCCGCCGTAGAGCAGGGGGCTGCTGGTATCGGCCTTCACGAGCAGGAAATAATGGACCACGCCCATCGCGGCGATCAGGTAGACGGAGCGGTGCAGCCGTCGCCATGCGCGCGGCGTCATCTTGCGGCGCACGGCATTGGCCGATGTCACGGCAAGCGGCACCAGCAGTGCAAAGGCGCCCATGCCGATCGTGATGTACGGGCGTTTGGCGATATCGGTAGCTATTTCCGCCCAGTCGAACTCGTGAGCAACAGCCACGTAAGTAAGAAGATGAAGCGTGACATAGGCGAAGGCCCATAGGCCGATGCGCCGCCGAAAGCGCATAAGTCGCGGCATCCCGGCATATCTGGCCAATAGCGTCACGGCCAACGTCAGGCACAGGAAGCGCAGGCCCCAAACCCCCAGTTCGCGCAAGACAAATTCGACCGGGTTGGCGGTGAGATCGCCCGTGAAGCCCCACCAGAGGATCAAGGCCAGCGGCGCTGCGCACAGGAGCCAGACGAACGCGGATTCCAGTCGCAGCCAGACCGCCCGCCTTGCCTGCGCCATCAGTAGAGCTGGCGCGGGTCGAGCCCGCGATAGAGGCCGGCCACCTGCTCGGCATAGCCGTTGAACGGCAAGGTCTTGCGGCGAAAGAATTCGCCGATGCGCCGTTCCTTGGCCTGCGACCAGCGCGGGTGATCGACGGCGGGGTTTACATTGCCGTAGAAGCCGTATTCGCGCGGGGCCATCATCTGCCAGCTGGTTTGCGGGCGCCGATCGGTGAAGCGGATGCGCACGATCGATTTGATGCCCTTGAACCCGTATTTCCAGGGAAGCACCAGCCGGATCGGCGCACCGTTCTGGTTCGGCAGGGTCTGGCCGTAGAGCCCCACCGCCAGCAGCGCCAGCGGATGGAGCGCCTCGTCCAGCCGAAGGGCCTCGCGATAGGGCCACTGGATCACCGAGCCTCGCTGCCCCGGCATCTGGCGGGGATCGCGCAGCGTTTCGAAAGCGACGAACTTCGCGCCGCTCTTGGGGCCGACCGCCTTGATGAGGCTGGCCAGCGGAAAACCCACCCAAGGGATCACCATCGACCAGGCCTCTACACAGCGCATGCGATAGATCCGCTCCTCCAGCGGAAAACGCTTGATGAGGTCATCTATCCCATAGCGGCCGGGCCGATCGCACAAGCCGTCTATGACGACCGTCCAGGGGCGGGTGCGCATCATGCCCGCATATTTCGCCGGATCTTCCTTGCCGGTCCCGAATTCGTAGAAGTTGTTATAGCCGGTCACATCGTCGAGAGGCGTTTTGGCCTCGTCGATGGGCATGCGGTTGGGCCTGAACCGGAGCGCCGCCGCCGATGCCGGGCTGCTTTGACCACATGCCGCAAGACCGAGCCCGGCGACACCGGCGATGAACTGCCGCCGCTTCAGATAGAGACCGTGATCGGTCACATCGCGGTCGGCAAGGTCGGGCGCGTTCATGATCAGCATCGGCGATCCTTTGGCGAGAAGCACCAAAAGCTAGCACGGCGCGATGAACGGCGCCTGATCGGATTAGGACTTAGCCAGGAACCTCTGCGACAGGCCGTGGTAGAGCTTTTCCTTGCACACGAACTGGGCCGCGAAGTCGCCGATGAGCGCGGAAGCCAGCAGGGGCATCATCAGCCCACGGCTCGCCGTGGTTTCCGAGATGATGATGACCGCCGTCAGCGGCGCGCGCACCACGCCGGTGAAATAGGCGACCATTCCCAGCAGCACGACGGCGCCGGAGGGATAGCCGGGGAAAATCCCGCGAAGAAGATCGCCGATGCCCGCACCGATCGAGAGCGAGGGGGCAAAGATGCCGCCCGGGATGCCGGAAACCGCCGTTGCCAAGGTCGTCACGAACTTGGCCGCGCCGAACCAGATCGGCACGTCCTTTCCGGCGATGATGCCATGGGCGGTATCGTAACCCGTCCCCCAGGTCAGGCCGGTGGAGACGCCGAGCACGGCCACGATCGTGCCGCAAAGCGTGGCGAACAGCACCGGCCGGGCACGAAGCCGGGCCATCGGCCGCATCGTAGTCGTGCTGGTAGCAAGCATCAGGCGCGAGAATGCACCGCCGGCGATGCCGCCAAGGATTCCCGCGACAGGCGTGGCGATGAGCGCCTGCTGGAACCCCAGGGTCTGGCGCATCGCGCCGAAATAGATGTAGTCGCCGGCGATCCCCAGGCTGACCATGCCCGCGATCAGCACGGCCGCCATGACGAGCAGCGTCATGCGCTGCTCATAGGCCGCTGCCAGTTCCTCGATGGCGAAAGCCACGCCTGCCAACGGCGTATTGAAGGCGGCTGCAACGCCGGCCGCGCCGCCTGCGATATAGACCGACGAGCGCAAGGGGACGCGCAGCATGCGATGCATGCGGCCCATGATGGCTGCGGCGATCTGGACGGTCGGCCCCTCACGCCCGACCGACGCACCGACGAGAAGGCCGCCGATCGTCAGGAAGAACTTGGCCAGCGCCACGCGCAGGGAAACCAGCGTCGAAAGCGAGCCTTCCGGGTTCCTCGTCGCCGCCATCACCTGCGGTATCCCTGATCCCTTCGCCAGCGGAGCGAAACGCAGGGTGAGCCAGGCGATCGCGGCAAATCCCGCCGGTGTGGCAATCAGCGGCACCCACCACCAGCGATTTGCGAACTGGAGGAACAGGGCGGTAGCCTCGTCCGCAAGTTCCGCGAAAACCAGCGCCACCAGGCCGACCAGGATGGCGCCGCCGACGATGGCGACCCGGCGCCGCCAGACCAGCGCTTCCGGCCCATGACGGCGCAGCGCCACGCGGACACGTCGTGGCAACAGGCGGCTCAGGCTGATCACGGGGCAGGTCTCTCTTTGGGCAGCGGGAGAGGGTGGGGGATTTCAGCCCTATTGCCGCCCTTCGCCGGGCATGTCCACCCGCTCAGGCGGCCATAATCGAAGGAATGAAACGAGCAAATTTGGGAAAATTCGGCGTGGGCGGTTACCTTCCGGGTCCGAGACGGTTATGCCCCTTCGTTATGCAGCAGCAAGCCCTTGTCTTCGCGCTGATCGGCATTCTGGGTACGGGCGCGCAATGGATTGCGTGGCGTACCGGCTGGCCAGCCATCGCCCTCATGCTCGCAGCCGGTGTCATTGCAGGCCCCGTCACCGGCCTCGTGGTTCCCGAACATACCTTTGGAGACCTGCTGGAGCCGATGATCTCCGTGGCGGTTGCGCTCATCCTTTTCGAAGGAGGGCTCAGCCTCAATTTCCGCGAGCTTAGAAAGACCGAAGGGGCGGTGACGCGCCTGATGGTCGTGGGCATTCCGCTGGGCTGGGTGCTCGGCACGCTGGCCTGCTATTACATCGCCGGACTGGTTTGGCCGGTGGCGATCCTGTTCGCGGGCATCCTCGTAGTGACGGGCCCAACGGTGGTCATACCCCTGCTGCGCCAAAGCAATATCGCCCCTCGGCCACGGGCGATCCTCAAGTGGGAAGCGATCGTCAACGATCCCTTCGGTGCGCTCTGCGCCGTCATCACTTACGAATATCTGCGCCGCGTAGGTGACGGCGGCACCTTGCTCTCTGTGGTAGCGGCGCTCCTGGCGGCCGCGGTCGTCGCTGGCCTCATCGGCTATGGCGCGGCGCGCGCGATCGCCTGGGCTTTCCCGCGCGGCCACGTTCCGGAATACCTCAAGGCGCCGGTTCTCCTCGTCGCGGTTATCAGCACTTTCGTGGTTTCGAACCTGATCCAGCAGGAGACCGGCCTTCTGGCCGTGACCGTGATGGGCGTCGCCATCGCCAACATGCGCCTGGATTCGCTGCGGGACATCCACCCGTTCAAGGAGAACGTCACCGTTCTGCTGATCTCCGGCGTGTTCGTGCTGCTTTCCGCATCGCTCGACTTCACCGTGCTGCGCCATTTCGAGTGGCGCTTCATCGCCTACCTTCTGGCGCTGCTGTTCCTGGTGCGCCCGGCCACGGTGCTGCTCAGCCTGGCCTTCAGCAAGATCCCCTGGAACGAACGCCTGCTGGTGGCCTGGATCGCGCCGCGCGGTGTCGTCGCGGTGGCGATGTCGGGCCTGTTCGCGCTTCGGCTCGATCAACTCGGCTACGGCGACGGCAGCATTCTCGTGACGCTATCCTTCTCGGTCGTCGTTGCCACGATCGTCGCGCATGGGTTCAGCATCCGCTATGTGGCGCGCTGGCTGAAAGTCACGGGCGCCCGCAAGAAGGGCCTGCTGATCGTGGGCAGCACTTCGTGGAGCCTGTCCCTAGCCAATCAATTGCGGCAACTGGACGTGCCGGTGATGATCGCGGACACGAGCTGGCAGCGCCTTTCCGTGGCCCGGCAGGCCGGCATCGCCACCTATCATGGCGAGATCCTGGCGGAATCGACCGAGGAACGCCTGGATCTGGCGCAGTTCCAGGTTCTCGCCGCCACCACCGACAACGAGGCTTACAATGCGCTCGTCTGCAGCGAGTTCGCGCCGGATATCGGCAGGGACGCCGTTTATCAGCTAGGCGGCATGGGGGATGACGAGGACCATCGCAGCCTGCCCGAGGCACTGCGTGGACGCGCGATGTTCGCATCCGGCATCGGGGTTCAGGAAATCGCCGAGCACGAAAGTGCCGGCTGGACCTTCCGCAAGACGCGCATCAGCGAACAGTTCGATTTCGCAGACGCGCAGGCGACCCTGCCGGACGAGGCCGACATGCTGTTCGTGCTTCGCAAGGACGGCAGGATCCTGTTCTTCACCCACGCCTCTCGCCCGATGCCCCAACCCGGCGACACCGTCATTTCCTACGGCCCGCCCCGGCGCCCGGAGCCGGAGCCCGGTCGTAACGATTCCGAGAACAGGGAGGCGATAGCATGAACAACAGCACGCCGATTACGGCATCCTTGCTCCTGCTGGCAGCCCTCGGAGGCTGTCAGCAAACGCAGGGGGACAGCGAAAAAGGCGATCGAGCGGCGGTAAGCGAAACGGCGACGCCGGACGTAGTGGCCAGCGAGGTACCGGATGAGCCGGTGCAGGAACCGAAGAAGTCGATCATCCGTGCGGATGTCGATGTCGGGCCAAGCGAGGCGCCGCCTCTCGAACGGTTCCATCTGGTCGTTCCCTACCCGGCGAAAGGCGCCAAGCCCGATGCCGCCGGACGCGGTCTGATCGATGGTTTGCTCGAAAATCCGACGTTTCAGGCCGGTGGCCAGATCACCATCTGGGGGCACAGCGATTCCCGTGGGTCAGACGCGGAAAATCTCGCTGCGTCCCGTCGCCGCGCCGAAGCGGCGCGCGACTACCTGGCAGGTAAGGGCGTGAAGGCGGAACGCATGACCGTCATCGCCCTCGGCGAAGCCCGTCCGATCGCGCCCAACCGCAAGCTCGACGGCAGCGACGATCCGGAGGGCCGCTCGAAGAACCGCCGCGTCGAGATAGAGGTTGCCCTTCCGGCAACAGGCGGAGAGCAGACGGCGGCTCCCTGAAGCTGCTTGGAGTCCGTTTTGAAATTCGCTGAAAGCGATTTTCGCGGCACCGGCCCGCGCCCCCACCCTACCACCCGCAGGATACTACCGTTGGGTGGTAGGGTGGGGGCGCGGGCCGGTGCCGCAACGAAAATGCCCCCTCGGGCATTTTCCAAACAGCATCTCAGCGCCAGATAGCATTCAGCGCCGGCAGCAGATGGTCGCGATGTTCGGCGGGTACGCGTTCGAGCAGCTTTTGCTCGAACGCCTTGATCCCTTCGGCAAGTTCGGCCACTTTTTCGCCTCCCTCGGCGGTGAGGACGATCGCCAGCGACTTGCCGTCGAGCGGCTCGCGATGGATCCAGCCTGCCGCTTCCAGCCGGTTGAGAAGGGGGACCATGTTGGCGCGCTGGATATCCAGCGTCTTGCCGATCTGGCTGCTCGTCAGGTCCGAGCGATCCTGCACCAGCAGCAGCACGGCGGCCTCGGTGACGCGAAAGCCCTGATCGGCCAGGATGTCTCCCAGTTCACCCATCACGGCATTGGCGGCGCGGCGAAGCGCATAGCCGGGCAATTGCCCCAGAAGATCGGTCATGGTTCCTCACATGATTATGCTATTGACGATAACAATTCGTTTGTTATGAATTACAGCAATCAAGGAAAGAGGATAGCCATGCAAGAGCGCACTGAACACGATACCGTCTCGTACACCGTGGAAAATCGTATCGCCTGGGTTTCGTTCAATCGGCCCGAGAAGCGCAACTGCATGAGCCCCAGCCTCAATCGCCGCATGAAGGAAGTGCTCGATGAACTGGAATTCCGCGAGGACGTGGGGGTTCTGGTGGTGACCGGCGAAGGCACGGCATTCTCGGCCGGCATGGACCTCAAGGAATACTTCCGCGAGAATGAGGAAAAGGGCCTTGGCCACGTCCGCAAGGCCCAGCGCGAGGCCTATGGCTGGTGGGAGCGCCTGCGCTGGTATGAAAAGCCGACGATCGCCATGATCAACGGCTGGTGCTTCGGCGGCGCCTATGGCCCGCTGTTCGGCTGCGACTTGGCCGTGGCGGCGGAAGACGCCCAGTTCGGCCTTTCCGAGATCAACTGGGGCATCCTGCCCGGCGGCGGTGCCAGCAAGATCATCGTCGAGCTGACGGGCTTCCGCAACGCGATGTATCACGCGATGATGGGCGAGAATATCGACGGCCGGAAGGCTGCCGAATGGGGCCTCGTCAACGAGGCGGTTCCTGCGGACAAGCTCAGGGAACGCGTCACCGAAGTGGCCACCGTGCTGCTCGGCAAGAACCCGGTCGCGCTGCGCGGCACCAAGTGGGCGATCCGCCGTGTCAGCGAAATGACCTTCGACAACGCGATGGACTACCTCGTCCGCACGCAGGAAGCGGCGAACTTCTACGATGCGGAAGGCCGCAAGGAAGCCACGCGCCAGTTCATTGACGACAAGACCTACAAGCCCGGTCTCGGCGCCTACGATCTGAACAAGGCGCGCTGAGCGCCTGACCTTGGGAGAGGCAGCGATGAACGATACAACCCTTGCCAGGGACGCCGTCGCGCGCCTACTGCGGCCGCGTTCGGTCGCGGTGGTGGGCGCCAGCGACAAGCCCGGGGCGCTTGGCGCCTCGGTGCTCGGCAATCTCGACCGCAACGAGTTCGCGGGCGAGGTCTATCCCATCAACCCCAAACGTGATGCGATCGGCTTTCGCAAGTGCCTCGCCTCGGTGGACGATCTTCCCGGTGGCGTGGACGTTGCCGTGCTGGCGATCCCGCAGGCGGGCGTGCTGGACGCGGTGCGGGGGCTTGCCGCGCGCAAGTGCGGGGCCGCGATCATCTTCTCGGCGGGCTTTGCCGAAGGCGGAGAAGAGGGCAAGGCCCAGCAGGCGGAGATCGCCCGCATCGCCGCCGAGCACGGCATGGTGATCGAGGGGCCGAACTGTCTCGGCCTCGTCAACCACGTGGACGGCATTCCGCTGACTTTCGTGGAAACCGATACGATAGCGCCCGAAGGCCGCCGCGCGGTGGCGGTAGTCTCGCAATCGGGGGCGATGGCGGCGGTGCTCTGCACAACGTTCCAGGCGCGCGACCTGGCGATCAGCTATTCGGTTTCGACCGGAAACGAAGCGGCGAGCGGCGTGGAGGACTATGTCGACTGGCTGGTGGATGAGGAGAATACCCGGGTCATCGCCATGATCGTGGAGCAGTTCCGCCGTCCGGCGCGCTTCCTGGCCGCCGCGCGCCGTGCGCGGGCGGCTGGCAAGCAGGTGGTGCTGCTGCACCCGGGCAAGTCCAGCGCCGCGCGCGAATCGGCTGCCACCCACACCGGGGCCATGGCCGGCGACTATAAGCTCATGCGCCGCAAGGTGGAGCGGGCCGGGGTGGTCTTCGCGGAAACGCTGGAGGAGCTTGGCGACATCACCGAGATCCTGCTGCGCGCGCCCGCGCTCGGCCAGGAGAGCTTGGCGGTGCTTGGCGAATCCGGCGCATTCAAGGCCTTGACCCTGGATCTGGCCGAGGAGCAGGGTATCGTCCTGGCTCCTCTGAACGATGCGGATTCGCCCGCCCTGCGCGCCGTGCTTCCGCCCTTCGTTCCGGTCAGCAATCCGCTGGACATCACTGCGCAGGGTCTCAGCCAGCCTGAGATCTACACGAATACCTTGGCCGCCCTGCTCGACGATCCGCGGGTCGGCGGGGTGATCGCGGGCATCATCCAGACCGATCCGGTGACTTGCGCGATCAAGGTGCCTGCGATCATGGCGGCGCTGGAAGACCGGACGATCGACAAGCCGCTGGTCTTCGCCGGGCTCGACGAAGGCGCGCCGATCCCGCCCGAGCACATTGCCGCCCTGCGAGACAAGGGCATTCCCTGCTTCCCCAGCACCGAACGCGCGTTCCGTGCCATGGCCCGGCTTGGCGCGCTGGCGAGCCGCGATCTCGCGACTGCGGACACCGCCGCTTTGCCGGTGCCTGGCCTTGCCGACCATCACGGCGTCGTTGCGGAATATCGATCCAAGGAACTGCTCGGGCCGCTGGGCTTCAGCTTTCCTGCCGGACGTTTCGCGGATAGTGCCGATGCGGCGGTTTCTGCAGCCGAGGCCTTGGGCTATCCCGTGGCGATGAAGGCGCAGGCGGTGGCCCTGGGGCACAAGAGTGACGCCGGCGGCGTGATCCTGAACCTTGCCGATGCTGCTGCGGTTGCCGAGGCCTGGGAGCGGATCCACGCCAATGTGGGCGCCTACGATGCCGCACTCGTGCTGGAGGGCGTTCTCATCGAGAAGATGGGCGCGCGCGGGCTGGAGATGATCGTCGGCGGCCGCAACGATCCCGATTGGGGGCCGGTGGTCCTTGCCGGGTTCGGCGGCGTCACCGCGGAAATCCTTCAGGACGTGCGCCTGTTCACGCCGGACATGCCGGTGGAGCAGATCGAGGCGGAACTGATGCAGCTGAAAAGCGCGCCGCTGCTCGCAGGCTATCGCGGCGCGCCCGCGCTGGACGTTCCGGCACTGGCGCGGTTGGTCTCGCAAGTGGGTGCGATCCTGGCGGCGGAGCCTTCGCTTGCGGAGATAGACCTCAACCCGGTGATCCTGCACCCTCTCGGCCAGGGCGCCATCGCCCTCGACGCGCTGATGCTGGTGGAACGGGCTGCGCCTGCTCCGGTAGGCTGAAGGCGTCGGACGGCAATCGAATTGCGCCGATCTGCATAGCAAAGCACATGGGCTGCGAACCTCAAGCCGCTATCCTCGTTGGACAGAGGGTAGCGGCAAGGGAGTGCGAAAAGCGTGATCGTCCGAACGACTGCGGGAGCTATACGGGGCGTCGTCGAAGGGGAGGTCGTCCGATACAGAGGCGTTCCCTATGCCGCTCCGCCCGTGGGAAGCGCCCGCTTTGCCGAGCCGCGCGACCCGGCACCCTGGGACGGCGTTCGCGATGCACTAGATCCCGGCCCCAATGCGCCGCAAACGGTCAAGGCGGTACCCGGCCTCGACGCTGCCGCGCTGGTGGGACATGGCTGGCGGCCGGGTGACGACTATCTGACGCTCGACATCTGCGCGCCGACGCAGGCTCTCGGCGAGGGCGGCCGCCGCCCGGTCATGGTGTTCATCCATGGCGGAGGTTTCGTCGTCGGCAGCAAGGACGTGCCGGTTCAGGATGGCGGCAGCTTCGCGCGCGACGGCATCGTCTTCATTGCGATCAACTACCGTCTGGGCGTGGACGGCTTCCTGCCGATTCCGGGCGTTCCCACCAATCTCGGCCTGCGCGACATGCTGTTCGCGCTCGAATGGATACGATGCAATGCCGTGGCGTTCGGCGGCGATCCGGGTAATGTGACCGTCTTCGGAGAGTCCGCCGGAGCCATGGCGATTGCCGACCTGATCGCCTCGCCGCTGGCCAAGGGTCTGTTCCGCCGCGCCATCGTCCAGAGCGGGCACGGCCGCATGACGCGCGACATCGACGTGGCGCAAAGGCTGGTCCGCAAGCTGGCGAAGCTGCTGCGGATCACGCCGGACGCTGCGGGATATCGCGGCGTCGAGCCCGGCCCGGCGCTTCTGGAGGCGGTGGAGAAGATCGGCCAGCCCACCACAAGGATCGATCTGCGCGACGCCGAAGGGCATGAGCCGGTGTTCGGCATCAGTCGTTTTGTTCCGGTGCATGGCGACGATGTGCTGCCGATGAAACCGCTCGATGCGCTCAAGGCGGGGGCCGGGGCGGAGATCGATCTGCTGATCGGCACCAATGCCGAGGAGATGAACCTCTATTTCGTGCCGACCGGCCTGCGCGAGAAGATCGGGCGGCTGCTGGCGACTCACGTGATCCACCGCGTCCATCCGCGTGCGCGCAAGCTGCTCAAGGCTTACGGGATGGGCCGGAAGGGCATGAAGCCCGGCCATGCCTTCACCGATGCCGCGCACGATCTCGTGTTCCGTTGGCCTGCCCGGCGTTTTGCCGAGGAGCACAAGGGGCGCACGCATATGTACGAGTTCGAGTGGCGCTCGCCCCTGTTCGGCGGGCTGGGCGCGGCCCATGCCATGGAATTGCCGTTCGTCTTCGACTCACTGGCGACCACGACCGGCCCCGAGGGTCTTTGCGGGGAAGCGCCGCCGCAGGAGCTGGCCGATCGCGTTCACCGTATCTGGGTGGACTTCGCCCGCGACGGCAGCCTGCCATGGCCCGAATTCACCCGTGACAATCGCGCCGTTTTCCAGCTGGAGCGCGGCGAAGCGATCCTGGAACCGCCGTTTCCGATCGCGCCGTTCCTGCCCTGAAGGACTTGCCCGCTATGTATCTGGACCGATTGAAACTGGACGGCCGCCGCGCGCTCGTCACCGGAGGGGCGAGCGGAATCGGGCTGGCCTGTGTCGAGGCCCTGGCCGAGATGGGCGCGCGCGTCATCATCGCGGACCTGTCGCAAGACGCCCTTGAGGCAGCGCGCAAGGCTATGCGCAGCAAGGGCCATGACTGCGACGGACGCGTCATGGATGTTACCGACTCAGCCCGTGTCCGGCAGGTGGCCGACGAACTCGGGGCGATCGACGTGCTCGTGAACAATGCCGGGATCGCGCGCAGCGAGACGCCTGCCGAGGCGGTGGCGGACGAGCACTGGCTCAACGTGATCGACGTCAATCTCAACGGCACGTTCTGGTGCGCCCGCGCTTTCGGGCGTCATATGCTGGAAGCCGGCAGAGGCAGCGTCGTGAACGTGGGCTCGATGAGCGGCTTCATCGTCAACCGGCCCCAGGCGCAGAGCTATTACAATGCGTCCAAGGCTGCCGTCCACCAGCTTACCCGCAGCCTTGCCGCGGAATGGGCGGATCGGAGCGTGAGGGTGAATGCGGTCGCGCCCACCTATATCCGCACCCCGCTCAACGAATTCGCGGACAAGCAGGGCGAGATGTACCGGCGCTGGATCGATTCCACGCCCATGGCCCGGTTGGGTGAACCGGAGGAAGTGGCTTCGGTCGTGGCTTTCCTCGCCTCGGATGCCGCCAGCCTGATGACCGGCAGCATCGTGCTGGCCGATGGCGGCTATACCTGCTGGTAAGTATCGTTCCGAATGCCAATCAGCCAATTGTTTGCGCCGATCGGCATATTCGAACAGACTCCCCAAGAACCTTTCCGATAGGTTAGACCTGTCTTATAGGTTGATTGGCCGACTTGCCAGGCACGGACCTCGGCAAGCGGTAGCGAGGGAGGATCTATGCGTCTCAGGATTTGCCTGTCTGTCGGGGTATCGTGCCTGGCTCTGGCTGCTTCACCGGCCATTGCGCAGCAGGACGGCGCACAACAGGACGCCGCTCAGCAGGGCAGGGCGCCGGCTTCGGCGTCCGAAAATGCCGCTCCCGAAATCGTCGTCACCGCCCGCAAGCGCACCGAGACGCTGCTGGATGTGCCGGTTGCCGTGACGGCGGTTTCCGGCGACACCCTGGCCCGGCGGAACATCAATTCGGTGCGCGAGGCTGCGGTCCTCACGCCGGGTCTCAATATCAGCAGCGACGGCGCCGGGCGCGCTTTCGTCTCGATCCGCGGTGTCGGCGTCACGCTGGTGCAGTCGGTCCAACCCGGCGTCGGCCTGTTCGTGGACGGTATCTACCGCCCGAACACCGCCTATCTCAACAACCCGCTGCTCGACGTGGAGCGGATCGAAGTGCTGCGCGGGCCGCAGGGTACGCTCTACGGCAAGAACACGCTGGGCGGCGCGATCAACGTGATCACGCGCCAGCCCGGCAACGAATTCGAAGCGCGCGGGCAGGCGAGCTATGCCGGGCCGGACGATTCCTGGCTGGTCTCTGGCTCGGTCTCCGCGCCGATCGTGACCGACAAGCTGGCGGTCCGCGTCGGCGCCTCGCACCGCCAGCAGGACGGGTTCATCAACAATACGACGATCGGCGGCAAGTCGAACAAGTTCAACACGGACTCGGTCAGCGCCACGATCCGCGCCACGCCCACCGAGGATCTGACGCTGGTGGTCAACGGCTACTACGACTGGGTGAAGGGCACCAATGTCCCCTATGCCCGCGTCACCGGGCCCACCGACTATTCGCGCAGCAACCAGTTCAACACGCTTGGGACCACGACCTACAAGTATCGCGGCGTGAACGCGAAGGTGGAGACGCCGATCGAGGCCATCGCCACCACCGTGACGCTCCAGGCCGCCTACGATGCCCGCAACAGCAGCGCACCCGATACCGACGGCGACTTCGGCCCGCTCAACATCGTGCGTCAGGCATCCAGCGACAGCCTGCGCACCAAGACGGTGGAACTGCGCTTCGACACCAAGCTGAACGACCAGCTCTCCACTCTGTTCGGCCTGTTCTACAGCCGTGAGGATACCCGGTCGAACCAATCGACGCTGATCGTCCCCTTCGGCATCACCAACAATGCCAGCAACCGGACCAAGGCCGATACTTACGCGGTTTTCGGCACGGTGTTCTGGAAGCCCAATCCGGACTGGGAAGTCGCGCTGGGCCTGCGCTATGATCATGAGGACCGGTCCGCCAGCGGCGCCATCAACGCGGGCGGGGCAGGCAGTGTCGGCCTCAAGTCGGACCAGGTGGAGCCTCGCCTTTCCGTGACGCGCCACTGGACGCCGGAACTGATGACTTACGCGTCGGTAGCGCGGGGCTATCGCGGCGGCGGGTTCAACGCGGTTACGGCACCCGTCCGCAAGTACAAGGGCGACTCCGCCTGGACCTACGAGGTGGGTACGAAGTATGTTTCGGCCGACCGCAGCTTCACGCTTTCGGGTGACATCTTCTACAACGACTACAGCGATTACATCGGCCTCAATTCGATCGCGCCGTCCTCCACCGGCGGCCTCGTCACCGTCGATCTCAATTCGGGTGACGTCGAAAGCTACGGCGCGGAGCTGGAATTCAGCTACAGGCCGGTGGAGCAATGGACGCTCTCGGGCGGCGCCACCTACATGCATGCGCGCCTCACCGATTCCTCTCAGTATACCGCCGTCACCGGCCGCACACTGGCGACCGATCGCCTGACCTTCCAGCCGGACTGGATGTTCAACCTTTCCAGCGACTATGTCGTGCCGCTCGGGTCCGACAGCCTGACTTTCAACGCCAGTGTCAACGGCAAGGGCAGCCGCTCCGCCGCCAGCCTCAACGAGACGACGGCGACGATCCTCAAGAGCTACGTCCTGGTCAACGGCTCGATCACCTACCGACTGGAAAACGGGATAGAGCTGGCCGTGTTCGGCAACAACCTGTTCAACAAGAAGTATTTCGACTCCTACATCGAGAAGACCACGCTGGCACTGGCGGGGCTACCCGCATCGGATCTCGGCATCATCGGCGATCTGCGGCGCTACGGCGTGCGCGCAAGCTTCCGGTTCTGATCCGATGGGCGCTTCTCCTCAACATCCGCCCCGCAAGCCCTTACCGGAAGGCTTCCTCGACAGTCTCCAGGCCGCATTCGGCGAACGCGTGGCGACCGGCGAAGCCGTCCGCAGCCAGCACGGGCAGAGCGAGGCGCACTTCGAGCCCGCGCTGCCGGATGCGGTGGTCTTTGCCCGCTCCACCGAGGATGTCGTCGAGTTGGTGAAGCTCTGTACCGCAGCCGGGGTGCCGATCGTCGCCTATGGCGCGGGCACGTCGATCGAAGGCAATGCCTTGCCGGTCTGCGGCGGCGTCACGGTGGACCTCGGCCAGATGGACGCGATCCTCGCCGTCAATGCCGAGGATTTCGACTGCACGGTGCAGGCCGGCGTCCGGCGCGAGCAGCTGAACGAGCACTTGCGCGACCAGGGCCTGTTCTTCCCCATCGATCCCGGCGCCAATGCCACGATCGGCGGCATGGCAGCGACGCGCGCCTCGGGCACCAACGCCGTGCGCTACGGCACGATGCGCGAGGCGATCCTGTCGCTGCGCGTGGTCACGCCGGACGGGCGCGACATCCGCACCTCGCGGCGGGCACGCAAGTCTGCGGCGGGCTATGATCTCACCCGCCTGATGATCGGCAGCGAGGGCACCCTGGGCATCATCACCGAGGTGACCTTGCGGCTCCACGCCATTCCCGAGGCGATCTCCTCGGCCGTATGCAGCTTCGAAACGCTGGAGGGCGCCGTCGACACCGTCGTCCAGTCGATCCAGATCGGCGTTCCGTTGGCACGGGTGGAGATCCTGGACGATGCGCAGATGAGGGCGGTGAACCGCTGGTCGAAGCTGGACTATCCGGAACTGACCACGCTGTTCTTCGAGTTCCACGGGTCGAGCCGCTATGTCGAGGAGCAGGTCGAGACCGTGCGCGAGATAGCCGACATGAACGGCGGCAGCGCGTTCCGCTGGTCGAACCTGCCCGAAGAGCGTTCGAAGCTCTGGAAGGCGCGGCACGAGGCCTATTACGCCGCGGTCAACATGCGCCCCGGCGCGGTCGGCTGGGCGACCGACGTCTGCGTGCCGATCAGCCGCCTGGCCGAATGCATCACCCAGACCAAGCAAGACCTCGAAGCCGCGAGCGTGCCCGGCACGATCCTGGGCCATGTCGGCGATGGGAATTTCCATGTTGTCTTCTCGCTGGATCCGAATGCACCGGCGGAAATGGAGGAGGTGGAGGCCATCAACGCCCGGCTCGTCGAACGGGCGCTGGCGATGGACGGTACCTGCACGGGCGAGCACGGGATCGGCCTGGGCAAGCAGGACTGGCTGCTCGCGGAACTGGGCGACGCGGTGGAGATGATGCGCCTCATCAAGCGCGCGCTCGATCCGCAGGACCTGTTCAATCCGGGCAAGATCTTCGCGTTTTCCGCCTGAAATCGCGCGAGAAGATTTGCGCCTCGGGCGGAAACGGCCGGTCGTCCTTGCCCGCTAGAGGCAAACCGGCATCACATCAGGATTCTACCCATGACCAGCCTCACTCTTGAACGCCCGCGTGCGGTGTCCTCGTTTCGTAGCCGGCTGATGCCGTTGCTCATCCTCGCGCTTGCCATGGCCGGCGGGTTCACGATGATGGGCTCCTTCAGCATGGTGCAGGAAGGCGCCAAGGCGGAATTGGGGCTCAGCGATCATGCGCTGGGCCTGGTGCAGGGCGTTTCGGCTGCCTTGCCGCTGGTGGTGTTCTCGATCCCCATCGGCGTGCTCGTGGACCGCCGCAATCGTGTTCGTCTCTTGCTGGCGCTCGGGCTGGTCTGGACCGCCGGAACCCTGCTTACCGCCTTTGCGCAGACCTTGCCGGTGCTGTTCCTTGCGCGGATGATGGCGGGCATCGGCACCACCGGGGCGCTGACCTGTGCGCTCTCGCTGACCGCCGATCTTTGCGCACCCGAGCAGCGGGGACGCGCGATGCTGGTGGTTACCATGGGCAAGTGCCTGGGGCAGGCGGGCGCCTTCGCGCTGGCAGGGTGGTTGCTGGGGGCCCTGATCCATGCGCCTGCCTCGGTAGCGGGCGCTTTCACTCTTGGGCTGTCCCCGTGGCGTGGAACCCATGTTCTTCTCGCCGCGATCAGCCTTTGCCTGATCCTGCCGCTGCTCGCCCTTCGCGAACCCGAGCGCCGTGAGGTCGAAGCGAGCATCCATGCCCCGTTCCGGACGGTCGTGTCCGAACTCTGGACAAGGCGCGCTTTCCTGATCCCGCTTTTCATCGGACAGGTCAGCGTGGTCATGGCCGACGCCGCCGCAAGCATCTGGGCCTCGCCGGTCCTGTCGCGCAGCTACGGACTGGCGCCGGAAGCCTTCGCGGGATGGATGGGAGCACTGATTTTCTCGGCAGGCGTGGTGGGGTCGATCCTCGGCGGACTGGCGGCCGATCTCGGCCAGAAGACCGGGCGCCGGGGCGGGCTACTGATCGGGGCCGTGCTGGCGGCGGCGGGGGGCGTGCCGGCAGCGCTGTTTCCGATCGCGCCGAGTATCCCGCTGTTCGCCGTCGCGGTCGGCCTGCTGATGCTCTGCGGAACGATCACCGGGCTGGTCACGTCCGTGGCCTTGACCGTGCTGATTCCCAACGAACTGCGCGGCCTGTGCATCGGCGCCTTCATCGCGCTTGCCGGCCTGGTCGGCTTCGGCGTGGCGCCCTCGCTCGTTGCCTGGGTCAGCGGCGTGCTCGGCGGTGAGAGCCATCTCGGGCAGGGCCTGGCGATCGTGGGGACTATCGTGGGCCTGGTGTCGGTCGTGGCGTTCTTCCAGGCCATGCGCCGGGCGCCCCTTTCTGCTACGGCGCAACCTATATGATAGCTGTTGAATAAGCTGTCAGATAGGTTATTCTACGCGCAGGAGAGGAGGGGGCGATGAACAAGGGCACCCTTATGACCGCGATCGAGGTATCGCCGGAAATGATCAGTCTGGTCGGCCGCGGCGCTGCGCCATCCTTGCGCGAACTTGCCGTACCTGTCGCGCCGATCGCCTTCGTGATCGTCTTCGACGCGGAGGGCATTGCGGCAACGTTGCGTTATCATGCCCGGCCGGACGGCGCGGCGCTTGATGCCGACATGCAGGAGCGGCTTGTCCTGCTGGTGTCCCGCGAAGCGTGCGAGCGCATCCTCGGCGGCGCGGCACTGCCCGACGACGGAGCCTGTCACCAGCTTTCCCCCGCTCTGCGCACGATCGCCCTCGCCATTCGCGACTGCAACCTGCCTGAGACGGCCGGCACCCCTTATCGTCTTGCCAAGAGCATCGAATTGCTCTGCGATATCCTGCAGGCGCATGGACGGGGCGAACTCACGCCGGTCAGCCAGTGCCGCATGCTGTCCAGCACCGATAAGCGTCGCTTGCTCGCCGCACGCCGGATCATCGACGAGCGCTGGTCCGAAAAGCTGACGCTCGACATGATCGCGCGCGCTTCCGGGCTGAACCGCGCCAAGCTCACGAGCGGTTTCCGCAAGCTGTTCGATTGCAGCGTCGCCGATGCCATTGCCGAGCAGCGATTGTGCAGGGCCGGGCAGATGCTGCTCTCCACTGACCTTCCGGTTTCATCGATCGGATATCGCTGCGGCTATCTCAACAATGCCAGCTTCACCCGCGCCTTCGCCCGCAAGTTCGGGCAGGCGCCGACCTTCTATCGCGCAGGGAGAATGGCCGCGTGACGATACGATCGATGGAGCGGCGGACGGTGGAAGGAGGCGGTTCGCTGGTCGAGCAGGCGGTGCAGGCCGTGCGTGGCCATATCCGTTCGAACGACCTGAAAGTGGGCGATACGCTACCCGGCGAGGGGCAGTTCGCCGCCGATCTCGGCGTCAGCCGCGCGGTCATGCGGGAGGCTTTCGGAGCGCTTGCGGCCTTGCGGCTTATCGATGTGGGCAACGGCCGTCGTCCTCGGGTGGGGGCGATCGACGGTTCGGTGATCGGCACGTCGCTGGATCATGCCGTGGCGACCTCGCAGATCAGCGTGGCCGAAGTGTGGGACGTGCGACGGACGGTGGAAGTGCGCATCGCCGCAC
Organism: Novosphingobium sp. ZW T3_23; assembly: GCF_044987305.1. Lineage (NCBI taxonomy): Bacteria > Pseudomonadati > Pseudomonadota > Alphaproteobacteria > Sphingomonadales > Sphingomonadaceae > Novosphingobium > Novosphingobium sp. ZW T3_23. Next base: position 4,517 of record NZ_JBJDRF010000062.1, on the reverse strand, counting down.
TCGCGGCCGAAAAGCGCAGCGACTTCCAAGCCGATCAGATCCTGTCACTTTCCGAATCCATGGCCCGCGCCAATGGCGACATGGAGCAAATCACTGCCTTCGACACCGCCTTCCATCAGATCATCGCGGCGGCTTCGGGCAATTTCCTGTTCATGCAGATCGTCCGCTCGTTCGAACCGCAGATGGAGTTCGCCGTCCCGCGCGCCTGGGAGACCCGGCAGACCGAAGCCGAAAAGGCGGCGATCCTTACCCTTCATTACCGTATCGCCCGGGCCATCGCGGATCGCGATCCCGAAGGCGCGGCTGCCGCCATGACCGACCATTTCGATGCCTCGATCGGCGATCTTCTCCTGCACGGCTGACGGCCGACGCGGGCACGCTTCAGAGCCTGTTTGGAAAATGCCCGTGAAGGCATTTTCAGAGCGGCACCGGCCCGCGCCCCCACCCTACCACCCGCAGGATAATACCGTTGGGTGGTAGGGTGGGGGCGCCTGAGAAACACGGGGGGCCGGTGCCGCGAAATTCGCTTTCAGCGAATTTCCAGACGGACTCTAAGATCCCGGCGCGTTGGTCCTGCCTGATCTTTGCAGCGCGATACGGGTGCGGCGGATGTGCATGACCAGGACGGCCTGGGCCGTCTCGATCTCGCCCTTGATAATGGCATCGAACAGAAGCTGGTGCTCTACATCATGGGTCCTGTCGCCGCTGGGTAGGGTCTTGGTCAGAAAGGCGCGGCGATAGCTCTGCGTGGTGTCCCATACGCGCTCCACCATCTGGGCCAGCAGCGGTGCTTCGTGCCGACGATAGGTGATCCAGTGGAATTCCCGGCCCAGCGCGATCGCCTCGTCAATGTCGGTGACTTGCTCGTTGCGCTCCATCACTGCCTTCAGGTCGGCAAAGTCCGCCTCCGTCAGGCGCGGCATGCTTTCGGCAAGCAGCAGAGGCTCTATCCGCTCACGGATTTCGTAGGAAATCTCAAGGTCGCGCATCGTCAGGCTGGCGACGCGGGCGCCGGCATTGGGGCGCATGACCACCAGCCCGCGTGCCTCCAGCATCCGCAGCGCGTCGCGCACTGGAATGCGGCTCGTGTCCAGTTCGACGGCCAGTTCGTCCTGCTTGATCCGCGCGCCGGGGGCTAGATCGCCGGACAGGATGCGCTCGGCCAGAATATCGGCAATGCGCTGGCTGGCGGCAGATGAGGGCGTCGGGATGGTCATGTCCGCACCTGCATAGCCTCCGCCACGGGCAGGAGGAAAGTGCGGTCCAATTCGCCCAGCCGGGTAATCCCCAGCATGGCCATCGCTACATTGATCTCGTTCTCCAGCAGGCGAAGTGCGTGCGCCGCACCGGCCTCTCCGCCGGCGGCACAGCCGTAGAGCGTGGCGCGGCCGATCATTACGGCGTCCGCGCCCAACGCGATCGCCTTCAGCACGTCCGCTCCGCGCCGCACGCCGCTGTCGAACAGGACGGTCGTCCGGCCCGCGACGGCATCGACGATCGCGGGAAGCGCGTGGATCGCGGGCGGAGAGGAATCGAAGTTGCGCCCGCCGTGGTTGGAGACGGCAATGCCGTCCACCCCATGGTCGAGAGCGCGCCGGGCGTCGTCCGGGTGGAGCAGGCCTTTCACCACCAGCTTGCCGGACCAGCGGCGGCGCAATTCGTCCACGTCCCTCCAGTCCACCGAGGCCGAATTGGCGACGCGCGCCACTTTGCCGGTGACTTTCCCGCCCACTTCGGCGGGGTAGTTCGCGAACTGCGGCAAGCCCCCTTCCAGCATGTAGCGGCCCATCACCCCGGCCAGCCAGCGCGGACGGCGCAGGAAATCACCGACAAGGCGGGCATTGGGGCGGATCGGGTTGGACATGCCCGCGCGGCGGTTGAATTCGCGCAAGGGCCAGACGGGGGTGTCGATCGTCAGCACCAGCACGTCGGCGCCGTTTTCGCGCGCAGCCTCGACCACCTGCCAGGAGAGGTCGCGCCGTTCCCACAGGTACATCTGCATCCAGTGCCCGGCAGTCGCGACCTTGGCGATATCGGCAAAGCTGGTGGTGGAACTGGTCGTCTGCGTGAAGGGAATGCCCGCGGCGGCGGCGGCGGAGGCGATGGCGCGTTCGCCGTGATGCCACATCAGGTCGGCAATGCCCGTGGGCGCGATCACCAGCGGCAGGGGCTGGCGGCGGCCGAACAGCGTGATCTCGGCAGAGCGCGCAGAAACGTCCCGCAGCGCGCGCGGCACGAGGTGGAGCGCTTGCAGCGCCGCCGGATTGCGACCGATCAGCAGGTCGTCCTCGGTCCCGCGCTCCATGAATTCCCAGATCGCGCGCGGCAGCCGCCGCCGGGCGAGGACGCGAAGCTGGGCGATATTGTGGGCCCTGTCCTCTATCGCCATCACGTGAGGCCGAGGTTGGCCGCGAAAGTGGTGCCTTCGTACTCGGTCCTGAACACGCCGCGCCTTTGCAGGATCGGCACCACTTCATCGACGAAGTTAGTGACGGAAGAGGCCATCACCGTGGGCGTCAGGTTGTAGCCGTGGCAGCCGGTTTCGCGCCAGATCTGCTCCAGCTTGTCCGCCACTTGCTCGGGCGTGCCGACGATCTGCGGCATGCCGACCGCAAGGCCCCATTTCACCGCCACTTCGCGCAAGGTGAAGGGCCGGTCCCCCAGCACCGAAGTAAATGCCTTCATCAGCCCCTGCGAAGCCTGCGTCGCCTGCTCCTGCATCGGCTGGTCCAGCTCGATGCCGGAGAAGTCGACGCCCATGGTCCCCGAAAGGCGCGCCAGGCAGCCGTCGAGCGGCAGGCGTTCGATCAGGTCGTCCAGATGGCGCTGGGCCTCCTCCTCGGTGCCGCCGAGAATGGGTTGCACCCCGAACAGCACGCCGGGTGCTTTGCGGCCCAGGCTGGCGGAGGTTTCGCGCAGTTGGCCCATATAGCGCTGCATGCCGGGCAGGTTGGGCTGGATCGCGAAGACCACGTCGCCATGCTCGATCCCGAAGCGGAGGCCCCGTCCTGAGGTGCCTGCCTGAAACAGCACGGGCCGCTTCTGGGGTGATGGGAGGACGGGGCCGACCGTCTGGCACTTGTGGAATTCGCCCTGGAAATCGACGAACTGCACTTTCGACGGATCGGCATAGACCCCCGCTTCGCGGTCCGCCAGCACCGCGCCTTCGCCGATCGAATCCCACAGGCGATAGCAGATATCCATGTACTCGTCGGCGGCTTCGTAGCGCCGGTCGTGCTCCAGCTGTTCAAGGCCCAGCGCGCGGTGTTCGCCGCGCAAGTGGCCGGTGACGATGTTCCAGCCCACGCGCCCGCCGGAAAGGTAGTCCAGCGTCGAAAGCTGGCGCACGATCGACCACGGGCGATACGAACTGGTGGACATCGTGGCGGCCAGGCCGAGATGCTCGGTGGCGGCGGCAAGGGCGGATAGCAGCACCACCGGATCGTGGTTCGGCCAGCAGATGCCGTACTTCACCGCATCCTCATGGCTGTCGCGATAGCGGTCGAACACACCGGGGGTGTCGGCGAAGAACAGGCCGTCGAACTTGCCGCGCTCCAGCGTGCGGACAAGATCCTGCCATGCTTTCAGGTCGGCCATGGCGTCGAGCCGGTTGTCGCCGGGCGCGGCCCAACTTAGCACGGTGTGATTGATCGGCGAATGGATCTGAAAGCTGACCAGATGCATCTGCTTTGCCGTCATTGCACTTCTCCCTGCGATCGTGGCTGGGCGGGTTTCACCGGAAAGAGGATGCGACCGAAGTCGAAAGTTACCTTCCGGCTTCGGTCGACCCCGGCCTCCCCAGGCACAGCTCTAGTTATCGTCGTCGTAGCTGCGGTCGTGAATCTCGATGCCCAGGTCGGCGACGATCCGGTCCATTCCCAGGATTTCGAACAGCACTTCGCCTTCGCCGATGCGGCGGCGGAATTCGACTTCGGCAGCGGCGCGCGTTTCGGCCCTGGCGACGGTCTGCTCGATCAGGGCGCGCGGGATCACGAGCACGCCGTCGGCATCGCCAACCACCAGATCGCCGGGCTCCACCCGCACGCCATCGGCCACCACCGGCACGTTGACGGCGGCGGGGCCGCGCTTCTTGGGATGCTCCACGGAGACGGCGGTCGACCAGACCGGGTAGCCAAGATCGCGGATCGCATCGACGTCGCGCATGGCGCCGTGAACGACTGTGCCGGCCAGCCCCTTGCGCTTTGCGTAAGTACAGGCCACGTCGCCCCAAAGCGCGCCCTGATGGCCGCCGCCGTTGGTGAGCACCAGGACGTCGCCCGCCTCCGCCACCCAGAGTGCGGCGTGGATGCCAAGGTTGTCGCCGGGAAAGTTCCAGGCGGTGACGGCAGGCCCACAGAGCTTCTGGCCGGGGGCGATGGGCACCATGGCCGGGCTCATCAGTCCCATGCGCCCGGCGATCTCTCCCAGCCCCTCATGCAGGTCGGCAACGCCGAACCTGGCGGCGCGGGCGACAAGGGCGGGGTCCGAACGGGGGATGCGGCGGTAGATCACCGATT
>NZ_JBJDRF010000061.1:0-27365 GCF_044987305.1 Novosphingobium sp. ZW T3_23 | reverse complement strand
GCCGGCACGCGCCTGATGACGGTGGTGCCGCTCTCGAAGCTTTACGTCACCGCCAACTTCAAGGAAACGCAGATCGGCCTGATGCGCCCCGGCCAGCCCGCGACCATCCAGGTGGACGCGCTGGACGGCACCAAGATCCGCGGCCATGTCGAATCGATCTCGCCCGGCACCGGCGCTCAGTTCTCGCTGCTGCCGCCGCAGAACGCGACCGGCAACTTCACCAAGATCGTCCAGCGCGTGCCCGTGCGCATCGCCATCGATGCCGGCCCCGAGGCCCGCCACTGGTGCCCGGATTGTCGGTCGTCGTCACTGTCGACACGATCGCCGCCAAGGGCACTCAGGGCGCTGTCGCCAAGCAGGAGGAAGCGCGCCGGGACGGCAATCGGTGAGCACCGCCGCTTCGGATTCCCAACCTGAACAGCGCGCCGATGCCGCGGCCTGGCTGGCCGTGGCCGCGGGTACGCTGGGCGCCCTGATGGCGACGCTGGACGTCTCCATCGTCAACAGTTCCCTTCCCACCATCCAGGGCGAGATCGGCGCCAGCGGCACCGAAGGCACCTGGATCGCCACCGCCTATCTCGTGGCCGAAATCGTGATCATCCCGCTGTCCGGCTGGCTGGAGCGCCTGCTGGGACTGCGCACGCTGCTGCTCGTCGCCTCGGCCCTGTTCACCGCCTTTTCCATCATGTGCGGCCTGTCCACCACGCTGACGATGATGATCATCGGCCGCGTCGGCCAGGGCTTCACCGGCGGCGCGCTGATCCCTACCGCCATGACCATCGTGGCCACCCGCCTGCCGCGCGCTCAGCAGCCGATCGGCAACGCCCTGTTCGGCGCGACCGCTCTGCTCGGCCCGGTGGTCGGCCCGGTGCTGGGCGGCTGGCTGACCGAGAACGTCAGCTGGCACTACGCCTTCTTTCTCAACCTGCCGGTCGGCATCGCGCTGGCCACCCTGCTGCTGGTGGCGATTCCGCACCAGAAGTCCAATCTCTCCCTCATCCGCGAGGCGGACTGGATGGGCATCCTCGGCCTGGCCCTCGGCCTCGGCGGGCTGACCGTGGTGCTGGAGGAAGGCGAGCGCGAGCAGTGGTTCTCGTCCGAGCTGATCGTCATGCTCACGGGCGTGACGATCCTCGGCCTGATCCTGATCGGACTGGGCCAGGTCTTCGCCCGCAAGCCGGTGATCAAACTGAAGCTGCTGCTCGACCGGCAGTTCGGCAGCGTCGTTGCCATGGTCACGGTCGTGGGCATGGTGATCTACGGCACCTCCTATGTGATCCCGCAGTTTCTTTCGACGATCGCGGGGTACAATTCGCTCCAGTCCGGCCAGGTGGTCATGCTCTCCGGCATTCCGGTGATGATGATGATGCCGATCACGCCCTGGCTGATCCGCAATGTCGACATACGCCTTTCGGTGGGCTTCGGCCTTTCGGTGCTGGCCCTCAGCGCCTACCTGGAAACGGGGCTCACTCCGCTTTCGGACGGCGGCGACTTCGTGGAATCGCAGCTTCTGCGCGGCATGGGCACGGTGTTCTGCATGATGTTCCTGAACCAGGCGGCGATCCGCTCGGTGCCGAAGGAAGAGGCGGGTGACGCCTCCGGCCTCTACAACGCCGCGCGCAACCTCGGCGGCTCCTTCGCCCTGGCAGGCATTGCCGTGATCCAGGACCAGCGGCTCTGGCTCCATGCCCGCCGCCTGGAGGAAAGCCTGAACGCCAACTCGGTCGCCGTGCAGGACTATGTCGCCGCGCAAGGCGCCGGAGTCCTGCGCTCGCTTGAATCGACCATCCAGATCCAGTCGCTGACGATGACTTATGCCGACATGTTCTGGATGATGTCGGTGGGCATCGTCTTCGTCATTCCGCTCGTCCTGTTCCTTCGCCCGCTGCCCAAGAATGCGCCGCTGGCGACGGGACATTGAGGTACACCATGCGTTCGATCCTTCTCCCCGCACTCTCCGCCGGAACCCTGGCCACCCTGCTGTCCGCCTGCACGGTCGGCCCTAATTACGCCGGGCCGCCGAAGGCCGTGTCCGATGCTACGCCGGCCGCCTTCGCGCGCGCCGATGCCCAGACGATCACCGAGGCACCGCCGGTGGCCGACTGGTGGAAAGCCCTGGGCGATCCGCTGCTGGACGACCTGATTGCCAAGGCCCTGGCCAACAATACCGACGTCGCGGCGGGCGAGGCGCGCCTGCGCCAGGCCCGCGCCTCTCTGGGTGAGGAGCGCGCCAACCTGGCACCGAAGGCCAGTGCCTCGGCACTCTACGCCCATGCCCACGTTCCCGGCGTCGCGTTCGGCGCGGCCGAGGATTCCGGCGGCGGTTCGGGAAGCGGGGAAGGCAGCGAAAGCGGCGGTAGCAGCGGCTCCGACCTCAATCTCTACAACCTGGGCTTCAACGCCAGCTGGGAAGTGGACCTGTTCGGCGGCCAGCGCCGCGCCGTCGAGGCTGCCCGCGCGGGCGTGGAAGGCGCGGAGGCCAGCCTTGCCGACGTGCAGGTCAGCATCGCCGCCAATGTCGCCAAGACCTACCTCGACTTGCGCGACCGGCAGCAGCGCATCGTGCTGGGCCAGGAGTCGATCGCGCTTCAGGAGGAGGCCCTCGGCCTCACCCGCCAGCGTTTCGAAGGCGGCACCGGCACGGCGATGGAAGTGGCGCAGGCGGAAGGACAACTCGCCTCCACCCGCGCCCAGATCGCCCCGCTTGCGGCCGATCGCGACGCCTACATGAACGCGCTGGCCGTGCTCACCGCGCAGGCGCCCGGTACGCTCGACACTTCCCTTGCCGCTGCCGGAGATATCCCGCTGCCCCCCGCCACGGTGGCCGTGGGCGATCCGGCGCGCCTCATCGCCAACCGTCCCGACATCCGCGCCGCCGAACGCGAACTGGCTGCCGACACCGCGAAGATCGGGCAGGCCAAGGCGGCGCGCTTCCCCCGGCTGTCGTTCATGGGGCTGATCGGCATCGGCGGCACCAAGATCAGCGATCTGGGCAAGCTGGACGACTTCACCGCGTTGGCCGCTCCGCAGCTCAGCTGGAGCTTCCTCGACTTCGGCCGCAGCAAGGCCAAGGTCACCCAGACCGAAGCCGTGCGTGACGAAGCCGAGGCGCGCTATCGCGGCACGGTGCTCACCGCCCTGCGCGATGCCGAGGATTCGCTCGCCCGCTATCGCCAAGGCCGCGTCACCGTGGCTTCGCTGGCGCGGGCGCGCGACAAGGCGGCGCTGGCGCAAAACCTTACCGAACAGCGCTATCAGGCCGGAACCGCCACCAAGGTGACCTGGCTCAATGCCCGTAACGAACGCAATGGCGCGGAACAGAACCTGGTTACCGCCCGCGCCGCGCTGACGGCGGACTATGTGGCGATCCAGAAGGCGCTCGGACTCGCCTGGAAGTGATGGGCCTGCAAGTAACGAAAAAGGCTCCCCTGCCGTAGTCGGCGGGGGAGCCTTCGCGAATCCGCGGTGAAACCGCTCAGCCGTGCCGCGAAATCAAACGCAGGCCCGGAGCCGAGGGTGCCATCCGGAAACGATCGGCCTCGGTCGCCAGGGCGGCGATTTCCGAGGTCAGATTTCGTGCGGCGGCCGAGGTTTCCTCTACCATGGCCGCGTTCTGCTGGGTCGCGTGGTCCATGGCGCCCACCGCCGTGTTGATCTCGCCGATGGCGGCGGCCTGCGCATCGTTGTCGGCGGCGATCTGGCCCGCAAGGCGCGTCACTTCCTCGCCCGAGGAGGAGATCACGCCGAAAGCGGAGTCCACCTTCTGCACTGCGTCCACCGCTGCCTCGATGTCGGTCTGGGTGACGCCCAACTGGTCGCGCGCGCGCTTGGACTCTTCCTCCGCCCGCATGGCGAGTGCCGAAACGAGATCGGCCACCACCGCGAAGCCGCGCCCGGCGTCGCCTGCGCGCCCCGCTTCAACGGCGGCGTTCATGGCAAGGACGCGCGTCTGGAAGGCGATCTTGTCCAGCCCTTCGATCACGCCGTCGATGCCCTTGGCGCTGTCGCTCACCCGGTTCATCGCCTGCACCGCCGCATCGGTGCGCGCCCGGCCTTCCAGCACCGCGCCCATCGCCTGCTCGGACGTGCTGAGCGAGCGCGTGGCCGCCTGCGCCGTCGCCCGGAGCCGCTCGTCGATCTGCGCGATCGCCGCCGCGGTCTGTTCCAGGCTCGCCGCATTGCCTTCGGTCCGCCGGGCGAGATCCTCGGAAGCCTGCGCGATCTCGCGCGAGCCGACCAGGCTGTTCTGGGTGCTGGCCTTCACCGATCCCAGCAACCCGCGCAGGCTGGCCAGCGCCTCGTTGAAGCTCTCCTTCAGCGCGGCGTATTGGGCCGGGTAGTCGGCAACGATGTCCGCCGTGAGATCGCCCTGGGAAAGTGCGCGGAAGTTCTCTTCCATGCCCTGGACGACAAGGGCGTTGGCCTGAGCCTCCCGGTTCGCCACGATTTCCGCCTGCGCCGTGGCGCGGAACTGGAACATGGCCTGGGTCAGGCGGCCCACGCAATCGCGATAATGCGTGAACTCTATCGGGCTTTCGAGATCGCCTGCCGCCAATCCTTCCATCCGCACGACAGTGGCCACATAGGGCCCGGCAATCGCCTCGCGATAGGCTACCGCCAGAACGATCGCCACGATGGTCGATGCCAGCACCGCCCAGTGCGCGCTTGCATTGCCTACAATCAGCCCCGCCGCTCCGGAGAGCGCTACAAGGGCGACAAAGCTGCCGAAAGCGATCAGCAGCTTGAGACGAATTGGCGCATTAGCCTTGAACCATTCCATTCGGATTCCCCCACCCCTGAGTTGGCCCGACCGTTCCCGACGACATCGGGGACGATGGTGTTTTCTCCAGGCATTATAGAGGAAGCGCCTCGCACTTGATGGCGAAAGGAAACTTTCTTGCAGTATTGTGGAATTTCAGTTTTGTAATCGATATTATAACAATCGTTTTCCGTTAACATATTTTACTTTGGCGACCGTTCTGTTCTTTCAATGAAAACGATATTAGCGCCTGATTACAGCATATTGGCGGTTATGAGCAATATTGCACTCAAGATATTTGAGGTTATCGCTCCCCTGCGCCCTCTCGATCGATGAAGATCTGCAAAGAACCTCGCCAAACCGCATCCGCGTCGCTTCAGGATCGCAGCTCCACGACGCCTTGCTCGATAGCGCCGAAGGGCGTTTCACCCCTGGCTCCGCGCGCTTCCATGCGGATGGTGTCGCCATGCACCATGAACGGAGTGGCGGGCTTGCCGTCGCGGATGATCTCGATGGCGCGGACTTCGGAGATGCAGCTCGATCCCACTTGCGCATAGTTCGCGTTCGAGACGGTGCCCGAGCCGATCATGGTGCCGGCCACAAGGTCGCGGGTCAGCGCGGCGTGGGCGATCAGATCGTGGAAGCCGAAGTCCATCGCTGCGCCGCTGGCCCGGCCGAAGGGGGCGCCGTTCCACTCGACGATAAGGTCCATGCAGACCCGCCCGTCCCGCCAGGCCTCGCCCAGCGCCTGGGGCGTTACGGCGAAAGGTGCCATCGAACAGGGCGGCTTGGCCTGGACCCAGCCGAAGCCGGTCTTCATCTCGATCGGCGCGATCGTGCGCAGCGACCAGTCGTTGATCTGGACGACCAGCCGAACGTGCTTCAGCGCTTCAGCGGCGGAGGTGCCCATCGGCACATGGTCGACGATCACGCCGAACTCGCCCTCGAAATCGATGCCGTGGGCCGGGTCGGCAAAGGGCACCGGATCGGCGGGACCGTAAAAGCGGTCGGACAGGCCCTGGTACATCAGCGGACGATCCGTATCGACCGGCGGCAGGCCGAAGGCGATCTGCATGAGCTGGCCGTGCGTGCCGAAGGCCGAACCGTCGAGCCATTGCCAGGTACGCGGCAACGGTGCGCGCAACCGCGCGGGATCGAGCCGTCCGCCCGCGCCGGCTTCGAGCCGCGCCGCAAGCCGCAGCAGATCGGGCGCGACGGCCTGCCAGTCCGCCATGGCCGAGAGTAGCGTCTGCCCCGCGCTTGCGAGGTAGCGGGTGCCGTCGGCCGAGACCACGACCAGTGCCCCGTCCGGACGACCATTTTCCAACGTGGCAAGACGCATCGGATCAGTCCTCGAAGATCGCGACGGCGCGGGTCCAGCCTGCCGAGGCGCCCTTGATCTTGTGCGGGAAGCAGCTGACGGTGAAGCCGTGACCGGGCAGCACTTCCAGGTTGTGCAGCTTTTCGAGGTGGCAATAGCCGATGTCGCGGCCCGCCTTGTGGCCTTCCCAGATCAGCGAGGTGTCGCCGGTCTCCTTGACCTTCTCGGCCGTGTAGCTGAACGGCGCGTCCCACGACCAGGCATCGGTGCCGGTCACGCGCACGCCGCGCTCCGTCAGGTACATGGTCGCCTCATAGCCCATGCCGCAGCCCACGTTCACGAAATCCGGCCGCCCCAGCGCCTTGCCCGCCGCCGTGTTGACGAGCACGATGTCGAGCGGCTGCAGTTCGTGGCCGATGCGTGCCAGTTCGTCCTCGACGTCTTTTGCCGTCACTACATAGCCATCGGGAAAGTGGCGGAAGTCCAGCTTCACGCCGGGCTGGAAGCACCATTCCAGCGGCACCTCGTCGATCGTTATCGCGCGCTTCGGCTCGCCGTCCTTCGCGTCCATCGTCGGGTGATAGTGATAGGGCGCATCGAGGTGCGTGCCGTTGTGCGTGGTCAGCCGCACCCATTCCGCGGCCGCGAAGCCGGCGCCGTCCGGAGTGTCCTCGGCGGTAACCCCCGGAAAGAACATGTCCAGTTCGCCCACCGTCTCCGCATGGGTCTGGTAGGTGATCTCGGGCTTAAGGAACGGCGGATCGCTGACCACGTCGTTGCACAGCGTGATCGAAAGATCGACAAAGCGGCGCGTCATGCGGTTTCTCCTCCGAGCGTTTCGGCGAACCAGTCGCTGATGAGGTCGCGGCCGTAAGCCATGTTATCGGCGCCGACATGCTCGACGCCGCCTTCGCGGGGGGTGAAGATCACCTTCTCGCGGCGCGGCGAGTTGACGAGCTGGTCGTAGAGATCGTCGGCATAGTCCACGCTGATCTGGCGATCCTCGGCGCCGTGGGTGACGAGGAACGGCACCTGGATGCGGTCCATGTGGCCGTTGAGGTTCATCGCTTCGGACTTCGCCAAGAAGTCCTCCTGGTCCTTGGCGCCGAAGGCCCAGTGGACATGCGCCCAGTAGTGCGGCACCGGGTTCTCGCCCTCGCGCGACATGCGCTTGTCCTGCACTTCGCGCCAGTTGTGGTTGGCACCCCAGACCGCGCCGCTGGCAAAGCGCGGCTCGTAGGCCACCGCGCGCGGCGCGAAGTGGCCGCCGAGCGAGATGCCGGTCATGCCGATGCGCCTGGGATCGACTTCCGGCTGCTGCTCCAGCCAGTCTACCGCCTTGCTCGCCCAGCTTTCCGAGTGTGGATCGACCGGCAGGCCCTGCAAGCGCAGCGCCTCGCCGGAGCCGGGCTGGTCTACGCAGAGCGTGGAGATGCCCCGGCGCGCCAGTTCCTGCGGCAGGCGGGTCCAGTAGAGCAGTTCCTTGCAGCTATCGAGGCCGTTGCAGAACACCACCACCGGCTTGCGGCCCTCACCGGGTGCGCGGGTGAACAGCGCGGGCATGGTGCCGGTGTCGAGCGGGATTTCCACCCGTTCGCGGTTGAGCTTGCCCAGTTCGGTCGAACGGTCGAAGGCCTCGCGCGCCCGGGCATAGGTCTCGGTACGGCCGGGGTGACCGTGGCCCTGCATTCGCTCGGCGGTGATGAGGTAGAGCGCGGCGCGCTCCAGCTTGTTCGAGGCGGAGAACTTGCGGCCCTTCGCCTCGTCCTCGGCGGCGAGGCCCAGCAGCTTGTCGCCCATCGCTGCCCAGGCCTTCATGAACTGCGGCGTGCCGGCATCGGCGCCGTTCGCCGCCGCGTCGCGGATCGGCTGGCACATGTCGATGATCTCGCCGAGCTGGGCGCCCGATTCCATCGCGATCGAGACCGAGAGGTTCCAGATGTAGTTCGGGAAGTATTCGAAGAGGGCCATCGATCAGATCTCCGATGCCTGGAACAGGCGCGCGTCGGGAGCGGGATGCGGCATCGTCTGCGGACCGCCGACGCCGGTGCCCCACTGGTCCATCACCTGCGGGCCGGGAATGTGGACCTTGTGCTGGTGCGTCTCGAAATCGACCTCTTCCAGCTCCGAGGTATATTCCACCGCGAAGCCGCCCGGCGTCGTGAAGTAGCTGAAGGTGTTGTTGCCCGCCGTGTGGCGGCCCGGCCCCCAGCGGATATCGGTGCCGCGCTGCTTGAGGCGATGCACGCCGCGCATCATGTCATCCACCGTCAGCATGTCGTAGGCGACATGGTTCAGGCACGGCGGCCCGGGCAGGATCGCCACCCGGTGATGCGCCTCGTTGCAGCGCAGGAAGCACATGAAGTCGCCCAGCCAGTCGCTGACCCTGAAGCCCAGCACATCGGTGAAGAACCTGACGAGCGCCTGGTGGTCGGGCGAGTGCATGACGATGTGGCTGATCTTCACCGGCACCCCTTCCCAGCGCGCCATGGCGCGGCTGGTGGAGCGGGCGACATCGGCGGAAATCTCGAACGGCAGGCCGTCGGGCGAGAAGAAGCGGAAGCCATAGCCGCCGCCCGGCGCATCGAGATCGCGGGGGCCGAAGATCACCTTGCAACCGGCCGCGACGACCCTGTCATGCAGGCCGTCCACATCCTTGCGCGTCTCGGCGGCGAAAGCGATCACCTCGACATGGTTGGCGTCCGACTTGTGAAGACGCACGACGTGATGCTCGTCATGGCCATGGGTCTTGAACCACGCCAGTCCGTCCTGCGACGCCACTTCGACAAGGCCCCAGTCCTCGGCGTAGAACTTGCACTCGGCGTCGAAATCTTCGACGCCATATCCGACATAGCGGATCTCGGTCACTCGGGTCATCACGGCAATTCCTTGAAAGAAACGATCAAATGGGCTGGCTGACGACCGCGAACATCTCTGCGGTGGCCTTGTGGTTATCGACCGCCGGGCCTCTGCCGATCTGACCGTGGCAGATCGCCAGCGAGGCCTCGACGATGTAGCGGCAGCGCTCGTAGCGGCGCGCGCGATAGGCCTCGAAGGCCGCTTCGCGGCTGGCGTGGGAAGAGAGTTCCTCGGCCAGCACCAGCGCGTCCTCGATCGCCATGCCCGCGCCCTGCCCTAGGTGCGGCGTGGTGGCGTGGACGGCATCGCCCAGCAGCACGACCCGGCCCTTGTGCCACGGCCCGTGCACCATCATGCCTTCCAACGGGCGATAGACCACGTCCGCATCCTCGGTGATCTGCTCGGCCAGTTCGCGGATCGCGGGCGCCGTGGCGGAGAGCTTCGCGCGCATCGTCGCGGCGAGCCCCTGCAACGGATAGCGCGGATTGTCCGGTTCCGGCGTCGTCGCGTACATGTACATCGTGTCCGCGGAAATCGGCACCAGCCCCACGCCGGTCGGGCCGTTGTAGACGTGGAGGGCATCCAGTTCTTCCGGCCGGGGGAAGTTGTAGCGCCAGACCGCCTGCCCCGTGAACTCGGGCGTTTCCGCGTCCGGAAGGATCGCGCGGCGGGTCTGCGAATAGACCCCGTCCGCACCGATGACGATGTCGTATCGGTCCTCGGATCCGTCGGAGAAACGCGCGGTGACGCCGGACCGGTCCTGCTCGAGCGCCTCCGCGGTAAGCCCGAGCCGGATCTCGGCGCCCAGTGCCTTGGCGCTGTCACCGAGCACCGCCTGCAAGGCCCGGCGGCCGATGCCGACATTGGAGGGACGCCCCTCGACCAGCGCGGGCGTCGGGAGACGGGCGACGCGGGTGCCGTCGGGGACGAAGATCTCCACCGCGTCGAACCCGCAGGCGGCATCGAGGAAGGCGTCGAGCACACCGAGCTGGTCCATCGCCCGGATGACGTTCGACTGCTGGATGATGCCCACGCCATAGACCGACCAGGTGGGATCGCGCTCGATCACGGTCACCCGGTGGCCATGGCGGCACAGCGCGATCGCGGCGGAAAGGCCGCCGATGCCGGCGCCGATGACAAGGGCGTGCATTGTCGAAATGGGGCCAGAAACGGGGCCGGAAACGGATGCTGTCCTGTCGGACATCAAAAAACTCCTCGATCGCGGATCGAGCGGCATAGGGGAGAGTGGATGCGGCGGACCGGCTTGCCCCGCCCGCCCGTCCATGAGCCATGCAGCCCCGGTCATCGCTCTCCCGAAATCGTGCAGCCCGATCTCTCTTGTCGAACGACATGTCGCACGGCCAGCATCACACCTGAAATGAATTGATTTGGTCGATATTCATCAATTTTATCGATGCCTGACCTATGACGCCGTGGACGGCGGTCTTCTCCGACCTTGCACGCACCTTCGCGAGTGCTAGGCAAAGGCGGCACTCAACAGGACCACCACCGATGACCGCCCCCTCCACGACGCCCGCCGCGCTTCCCAAGACGTTGTCCTGGCCGCACCTGCTGGCGCTGGGCGTCGGCTCGATCGTCGGCACCGGCATCCTGACGCTGATCGGCGTCGGCGCCGACCGCGCGGGACCGGCGGTGCTGCTCTCCTTCGCCATCGCCGGCGCCATCTGTGCCTGCGCCGCGCTCGCCTATGCCGAGCTTTCGACGATGATGCCGCGCGCCGGCAGTGCCTATAGCTACAGCCATACGGTGCTGGGCAGCACCGTGGGGTGGATCGTGGGCTGGAGCCTAATCCTCGAATACTCGCTGGTCGTCTCCACCGTCGCGGTGGGCTGGTCCGGCTATGCCGCGCCGCTGCTGCAAGGGCTGGGCTTCCCCAAGGCGCTCACCCAAGGGCCGGAACTGGGCGGACTGGTGAACCTGCCCGCCGTGTTCATCATCGCCGTCGTCGCCGGTCTGCTGGCGTTCGGAACCCGGGAAAGCGCGCGGATCAACACCGTGCTGGTGGTCATCAAGATCCTGACGCTCAGCCTCTTCGTGGCCGTTGCCCTGCCCGCGTTCGACGCCTCCAACCTTTCGCCCTTCATGCCCTTCGGCTTCGGCAAATCGATGAGCCCGGACGGCGTGGAGCGCGGCGTGATGGCGGCCGCGGCGATCATCTTCTTCGCCTTCTACGGCTTCGACGCGATCTCCACCGCTGCCGAGGAAACGCGCAATCCCGGCCGAGACCTGGTGATCGGCATCATCGGCTCGCTGGCCATCTGCACGCTGGTCTACGTCCTCGTCGCCGCCGCCGCGATCGGCGCCATGCCCTTCGTCCGCTTTGCCGACAGCCCGGAACCGCTCGCGCTGATCCTGCGCCAGATGGACCGCGGGGGCGTGGCGCAAGTCGTGGCGATCGCCGCCGTGATCGCGCTGCCGACCGTGCTGCTGGGCTTCCTCTACGGCCAGAGCCGCATCTTCCTGGCGATGGCGCGCGACGGTTTCCTGCCTGCCTCGATGGCGAAACTCTCCGCGCGCGGCACGCCGGTGCGGGTGACGACGATGACGGCAATCATCGTCGCAATCCTGGCGGGAATCCTGCCGATCTCCGAGATCGCGGCGCTGGCGAATGCCGGCACCCTGATCGCCTTCGCGGCGGTGGGCACCTGCCTCATCGTCCTGCGCAAGCGCGAACCCGACACCCGCCGGCCGTTCCGCGTGCCCGCCGGGATCGTGGTGGGCGCGGTGACGATCCTCGGCTGCCTCTATCTCTTCGCCAGCCTGCCCACCAAGACGCTGATTGCCTGCCTCCTCTGGAATCTGCTGGGCGCGGCGCTCTATCTGGTTCGCGGGCGTAAGCGCGCGGCTTGAGCAACCCGCCGGTTGGCGCGCCCCCGGCGGCGTGCTAGCCGGGAGTCATGCTGACCATCAGGCAGATCGAGATCTTCCGCGCGGTGATGATCACCAAGACGGTGAGCGGCGCCGCGCGCATGCTGGGCACTTCGCAACCCGGCCTCAGCCGCATGCTGGGCCACATGGAAGACAAACTGCACTTCCGCCTGTTCGACCGCACGCGCGGCAGGCTGGTACCCACGACAGAGGCGCGCGTGCTGTTCGAGGAGATCGAGCAGATCTACAAGGGCTTCAGCGACCTGGAACATGTCGTGCGACGCCTGGCCAAGGGAGAGGATCGCACCTTCCGGGTCGGCGCCTCGCCTTCGCTGGGGCACTCGGTGGTGCCGCAGATGCTTTCCCGTCTGACCACCAACTATCCCGGCCTTACCATCCAGTTCGACATCCTCTCGGTGGAGCAGGCGGACGACTGGCTGGCCCTCCAGCGCGGCGATTATGCGCTGACGGTGTTCCCCATCGATCATCCCAACGTCCTGTCCAGCCGGATCGGCAACGGGCGCATGGTCTGCGCCGTGCCCACAGGGCATCGCCTTGCCGACCGGGAGAGGATCACCGTCGCGGACCTCAAGGGCGAGCGCATCCAGTCGTTCCGGGAAGATACGCCCCACGGCCGGATCATCGCCCGCATGTATGCCGATGCGGGTGAGGAACTGGAGGTCTCCACCTACATCCGCTTCGCCGAAACCGCCGTGGCCTTCGTCGCGCAAGGCATGGGCGTGGCACTGGTGGACAGCTTCACGGCGATGCAGCCCCATGCCGATACCGTGCGCTTCCTGGAGTTCGAGTCGCCGGGCCTGCTGCCCGTCTACGTCAGCCGCAACCTGGACGTGGCGCGTACTCTGGTGGGCGAGACCTTCGAGGAGATCGCCCGCAACATCCTGATGAATCTACCAAGAGTTATAGCCCATAACATAACGCTATAATCCATTGCATCGCAATGTCTGGCAATGCGCCCCCGGATCAAACACCGTCATCCAGCTCGCAAGGTTCTACAAGTCCCGGCGCCGAGCAGCCGGATGACAACAGGCGCAGGGCAAGCGCCGGTGAGGATGGGAAAGGCGTTACCATGGCCAGCTACTCCGCCGCAGGATCGGTATCCGTGCGTCCTTACGTGACCGTAGGCGAGGCCGCCTCGCAGAATGTCGACGGCTGGACCGCGCGGCAGGTGCTGGTGGTCGCCATCTGCTTCCTGCTCAACATGCTGGACGGCATGGACGTGCTCATCCTCTCCTACGTCGCCCCCGCCCTCTCGGCCGACTGGAACGTCAGCCCGGAAAGCCTGGGCGTCGTGTTCAGTTCAAGCCTGGCCGGCATGGCCGCCGGAGGCCTGCTGATCGCCCCGCTGGCAGACAGGTTCGGCCGCCGCAAGCTGATCATCGCCTCGCTGGTGATGATGACGGTGGCGATGTTCGGATCGGCCCTGGCCACTTCGATCGTCGAACTGATCGTGTCGCGCTTCGTGGTCGGCATCGGCATCGGCACCGTGCTGGCCAGCATGGCCGCGCTCACCGCCGAATATGCGCCGGCCAGGCACCGCACTTTCGCGGTCGGCTTCCTCCAGGCCGGCTATCCGGTGGGCGCAACCCTTACCGGCTTCATCGTCGCGCACCAGATCGACACCCACGGCTGGCAGGCGATGCTGCTGGGCGCGGCGACGCTGTGCCTGCTGGCCTTGCCGCTGGTCTGGGCCCTGCTGCCGGAATCGGTCGACTTCCTGCTGGCCCACCAGCCCAAGGGCGCGCTGCCCAAGGCCAACCGCCTGCTCGCCTCGCTCGGCCGTCCCACGCTTACCGCACTGCCAGAGCGGCGCGCCACCGATTCCGGTTCGGTCGGCCTGCGCGGCGTGCTGGGCGAAGGCCGGACCATGGGCACGATCCTGCTCTGGACCGCCACGATCTTCGGCTTCATGACGCTCTACTTCGTCATCAGTTGGATCCCCAAGCTCGCCGTCGAGGCCGGACTTCCTTCCACCCAGGCAATCTACGCCGGCGCGGTCTACAATATCGGCGCCTTCATCGGCATCACCTCGATCGGCCTGATCGCCAGCCGTATCGACCTGCGCCGCCTGATCCTGCTCTACATGGTGCTGGCCGCCGTCGCCCTCGTCGTGTTCGGCGCGGTTTCCATGACGATCGCCGCGACGCTGCTGACCGCCTTCTTCATCGGCGCCTTCATCCAGGGCGGCTTCAACGGCTGCTACCCGCTCGCCACCAGCTTCTACCCGCCGCAAGTTCGCAGCACCGGCCTTGGCTGGGCCATGGGCGTGGGCCGCATCGGTGCCGTCATCGGCCCGATGCTGGGCGGCGTGCTGCTGGCCGAGAAGGTGCCGCTTTCCGCCATCTTCGCGGTCTTCGCCGTCCCGGCCGTGCTGGCGGGCGTGGCCGTCTCCTTCATCCGCATGCCGACCGCGCGCTGACGCGATACATCATCAGGACCCAGACATGACCAAGCCCGCTGCGGCCCCCTCACGCACGTCCATACGCACGTCCACGCGCTCGTCCATTTTGGGCGGCCTGATCGGCTCCGGCATCGGCGGCTCGCGCAGCCCGGCGATGCACGAGACAGAGGCCCGGGCGCTCGGCCTGCCGCTGGTCTATCGCCTGCTCGACAGCGACGTGATCGGCTTTGGCGCGGATGACCTGCCCGCCCTGTTCAAGACCCTCGCAAGCCTCGGGTTCGATGGCACCAACGTCACCCATCCCTTCAAGCAGGCGGTGGTGCCGCTGATGGACGAATTGTCGGAAGCCGCCGCCCGGCTCGGCGCGGTCAACACCGTGCTCCTGCGTGACGGGCGGCTGATCGGCGACAATACCGACTGGTCGGGCTACCGCGCCAGCTTCCTCGCCTCGCTGGGCGTACTGCCGCGCGGCAAGGTCGCGATGATCGGCGCCGGCGGCGCGGCCTCGGCGGTCGGCTATGCCCACCTCGATCTCGGCGCCAGAAGGCTGGCGATCTTCGATCCCGCGACCGAGCGCGCGCAAGCCCTTGCAGAGCGCCTCGGCGCGCTGTTTCCCGATGCCGAAGTCTTCGCAGCACCTTCGCCGGCCGAGGCGATCTCGGGTGTGGACGGGCCCGGTGTGGACGGCGTTGTCCAGTGCTCGCCCATGGGCATGGAAAAGCACCCGGGCACGCCCTTCGACCCCAGGCTGCTGACCCGCGACATGTGGGTGTCGGACGTGATCTACTTCCCGCTGGAAACCGAACTGCTCAAGGCCGCCAAGGCTATCGGCTGCGCCACGCTGAACGGCGGCGGCATGGCGGTGATGCAGGCCGCCCACGCCTTCGCGCGCTTTACCGGCCAAGAGCCCGACGTGGAGCGCATGCTGGCGGACTTCGCAGCGGACAGCGAGCGGGGCCGGTAACTGAGGGCTGACCAACCGGCTCCCTCGCCCCTCCAAACCGACGTCATCCTGAACTTGTTTCAGGATGACGTTGCATTGGCGAACAACGTTTTAGCGCCCCCCTACTCAGCGACCTCTTCCGCCCCGCGAAACCGGTTCTGCGCCGCCAGCCTGATCCCGGCATTCGGCGCGCCATACCCTGCATAAGCCCCGCCCCGCTCGACGAATTCAAAGAAGAACAGCTTGTCGAACGCGCGGCTGTAGAGCTGGCGATAGGGATTGCCCGCCGCGTCCTCGTCATAGAGCATCCCCGCTTCCTCAAGGCAGACCGCAGCCTTGCCATCGAAACCGAAGCGCGCGACCAGATCGTCATAGTAGTTCGCCGGAATATCCAGCATCGCCGCACCCCGCGCGCGAACCACGGAGGCCGTGGCGAGCAGGTCGTCGCTGGCCAGCGCCACATGCTGGAAGCCGCCGCCCATGCCCTGCGCCAGGAACCGAGACGACAGCGTCTCGCGCGCGTCCGAGGCATTGAGGGTCAGGCGGAACCCGCCATCGGGCGATTGCAGCGCCTGGCTGTGGACCAGGCCCGAGGGATCGATCACATCGTTGGCGTCGCGGCCCTCAAGGCCGAAAAGCGCGCGCCAGTAGAGCTGCCAGGACAGGAATTCGTCGTTATGGACCACGGCGGCAAGGTGGTCGATCGACCGCGCGCGGGCATCGTCGGTCAGGTCTGCCACCGGCACCGCCTCGAACTCGCGGGCCCAGAGCGCTTCGGCGCCGTCATCCTCGACGAGGTAGACGAGGCTGCCGCCGACGCCGCGCAGCGCAGGCATGGCCATGCGGCCGGGGCGGCCTTCGGGGTTGTAGGCGCGGATGCCGAGCGCGGCGGCGCGCGCCATCACGGCGGCGGCGTCCTTCACCCGCACGCCGATCGCGCAGATCGAAGTGCCATGGACGATGCGGTAGGACTTGGCGAAACCCTTGGGCTCGGCATTGATGACGAGGTTGACGTTGCCCTGCCGCCAGCGCGTCACCTTCTTGGTGCGGTGGGTGCCGATATGCGAGAAGCCCAGCGTGTGGAACGTCTCGCCCAACCGCGCCACGTCCTCGCCGGCAGAGGTGAATTCGACGAATTCGGCGCCCAGCGGCGGTTGCGGCGCGGGCATCGTGGTCGGCTGATCCAGCAGGCGCCGGGCCGCGTCGCGGACGTATTCGAGCGAGCGATGGCCATCCTGCGCGACGAGGCGCGAGGAGATCGAGCGGAAACGGTCGTTGAAGATCTCCAGCGAAAGCGGTCCGTCATAGCCGGTGCGCAGGATTTCGGCCACATAGCCCGGCAGGTCGAGGCCGCCCTGCCCCGGCAGATTGCGGAAATGGCGGCTCCAGTAGAGCAGGTCCATGTCCAGAAGCGGCGCGTCGGCAAGCTGGACGTAGACGATCTTGTCGCCGGGAATGTCGCGGATGCTCTCGCTCGGGATGCGGCGGGAAAGCGAGTGGAAGCTGTCGAGAATGATGCCGATCGCCGGGTGGTCCACCTGGCGGACGATCGACCAGACGTCGCGGTGGTCGTTGACGTGGCGGCCCCAGGCCAGCGCCTCGTAGCCGACGAGAATGCCGTGGGCGGCGGCCCGATCGCCGAGTTCACGGAAATCGTCGACGATGCGCGCGCGGTCACCCAGCGCATGGGGCGAGCAATTGGAGCAGACCAGGATGCGGTCGGTGCCGAGTTCGCCCATCAGGTCGAACTTGCGCTCCGCGCGGTCCATGGCGCGCGCGCGCAGGCCATCCGGCATACCCTCGAAATCGCGGAACGGCTGGTAGAGCGAACAATGAATGCCCAGGTCCGTCATCATCGCCCGCACTTCAGCGGGGCGCAATGCGGATCCGATCAGGTCGTTCTCGAAGATCTCGACACTGTCGAAGCCCGCATCGGCTGCGGCCTTGAGCTTTTCCTCCAGCGTACCGCGCAGCGAGACGGTGGCGATGGCGTTGGTTTCGGCCCTGGACATGGCGATCTTCCCGAAATGATGATCCGGGCAATATCGCTCTGTCGAGGCTGCGTTTGAAGCGGGATCGATGCGGTCTTCCATGCCATCTTGTTATGGCGGGGCCGCAAATCCGTGGGGACCGGCATCGACGCGGCAGGCTTTGGCGCGGTCGAGCGGAAATCGTGTCCAAAGCGGTGGTTTACGGACTCGCCAGATCGCTCCGCCGGGAGCATGGGGAGAAACACGCCTGTCCGTGGGGCAGGAACAGGGAACCGCATGCGCATAGCGACGATAACCAACTGGGCCTACGGAGCAACGGTCTGCCTGACGATCGCCGCCGGCTTCACGATGGTGCTGGCCTCCAACGCCGACCGTCTGGAACGGGACGCGGTTCGACAGAGAGACTTGTTCGACCAGCTCACGTTCGAGGTTGAGGCAGACGAAGCGCAATTGACGGACCAGGCGCGGCTCGCCGCCGTCACCGGCGATCCCAGCCATGAGATCGCCTACAACCGCACGCTCGCTGCGATCGGCCCGGTGGAGCAGCGCCTTTCCAAGCTGAAGGACAACGGCGCCAAGGAAGAGGAACTGCGCTCGCTGGAGGAAGGCTTGCGCTGGGCGGCAACGCTTCAGGACGAGCAGAAAGCCGCCATAGCCGCGATCAAGGCCGGGGACGAAGTCACCGCGCACAAGATCATTTTCGGGGCGGAGTACGAGCGCGAACTGGAACGCGTCCATTTCCTGCTCGGCCGCTTCCGCTACATGCTGGACAATCGTTCGGACCGCGCGATCGAAGAAGCCAGCCGCGCTTCGCAGCGCCTTCGCACCGTATCCGAAGCGATGGTGGCGATCACCGCCGTGCTGTTCCTGTTCGTACTCGGCTTCGTGCTGAAGCGCCGCATCCTAAAGCCCGTTGTCAAGCTGAGCGACGTGGTGAACCGGCTGGCCGACCAGGACTATGCGGTGGAACCGCCGCAGCTCTCGCAGATCGACGAGATCGGAGACATGGCCCAGGCCGTACGCATCTTCCGCGAGAACGGCATCGAACGCCAGCGCCTCGAGCGCGAGCGGGATGCGGACTGGCATGTCAGGGATTTGCTGGCGCGCATGACCCAGCGCCTGCAAGGCTGCGAATCCGTGGCCGACCTGTTCGAGGTGGTGCGGCTGTTCGCACCCAAGATCGCGCCGAACCTTGCCGGGCGGCTCTACACGCTGGATACCCGGCTGGAGATGATGGCCTGCGCCTCCGAATGGCAGTCTCCCCACGGCAGCGATGCCGCCTTCGCGCCTGACGATTGCTGGGCGCTGCGGCGCGGCCAGCTGCATATGCCCGGCGGCGATCTTGTGGATGTGCCCTGCAAGCATGTGCCGCCGGAAACGGCTGCTGCCGCCATCTGCGTACCGCTCACGGCTCAGGGCGAAACGATCGGTTTGCTGGTTCTGGAAAACAGGACCGGCGCCCACGGCCCTAACGAAAACGCCAAAGTCTACATCGAACTGATGTCAGAGACGGTCGGCCTGGCGCTCGCCAATCTCAAGCTTCGCGACGCGCTGCATGAGAAGGCGCTGTTCGACGCGCTTACCGGCCTGCGCAACCGCCACGACCTGGCGGACACCCTGCGCCGCAGCCTTGCCCAGGCCGATGCCTCGAAAACGCCGCTGAGTTGCCTGATGGTCGATATCGACCACTTCAAGCAGCTGAACGACCGCCATGGCCATGATGCCGGAGACCTGACGATCCGCTCCGTCGCAAGCGCGCTCGACAATGCCGTGCGCGAGGACGGCGTCGCATTCCGCTACGGCGGCGAGGAGTTCCTGCTGCTATTGCCGGACTGCGACGAAGCCCGCGCCGTGGAACGGTCGCAGCTCATCCAGGATCGCATCACCGGAATGACCCTGGTGCATGAAGGAACGTCGCTGGGCCCGGTTACGGTATCGATCGGGATCGCCATCTATCCGCAGCATGGCCCCGCCCATTCCCTGATCGGCACCGCCGACGCGGCCCTGCTGCGCGCCAAGGAAGAAGGCCGGAACCGGATCGTGGTGGCAGCGGGTGCACGGGAAGTTCAACCCGCCGCGTCCGCACGGGGCTGAATCCCCGCAGACCCTAGTAGAGATTGTCCTTGTAGTCCTGCGCCAAGCCCTTCTTCATCAACTCGGAAGCGCCCGGCACGGACAGGCTGGCGCGTGCCAGTGTGGCGGCGATGCCCTTGGTCCGGTTGAGCTTGATATGATCGATAAAGAGCCGCGCCGGATCGATGTCGCTGCTGCCGCTCAAGGGCCAGAGGGCTGCCCGTTCCAGCGCGGCGCTGCTGCGAAGCGCGATGTCCTCCACTTCCACACGGATCGCCATGGCCGGCACTTTGCCCTTCACCTCGAACCGGCTGCGCGCGGCGGCGCATGTGGAAAGGACCGCCCGGCCCCGTAGGAAAGCCACTTGTGTCGATCCCGGAACCAGCAGGGCCATGGCCAGCGCGGGCTGCTCGATGATGTTGCGGAAGCTGTCCACCCGGCGGTTGCCCGGCCTGTCGGCAAACCACAGGGCGTCATCCCCATCCATCCGCGCCATGGCCCCCGCCGGGTCGCCTTTCGGGCTGAGATCGGCGTGGCTCTGGCGGTTGACGGTCGCCAAGGCCGCGAAACGGCTGGCATCCACGAAAGCGGCCAGCTCCCCAGGCAGGTCAAGCGGCTGGGCGTTCCAGAATTCCGAGCGGATCAGGGCCTTCGCGCAGTGTCCGTAGCATTCCTCCACCTCTAGATCGACATGCCCGTTCTCGATCGCACGAACCCTGCCGTTGACGCGCAGGGTTTCGCCGATGCCCGGAAGCAGGAACAGCGATCCGAAGGACTGACCGACGCGCGGCAGGTCCGGGTCGTCGATCCGATCGAGCGGGATGCGCAAATCCTTGCCCTCGCCCCGCGCGAATGCAGGGCTGCCGCCCGCGAGAGTGACGTGAGGGCCATCCTCTTTCGAGAACGTGGCAAACATCAGCGGCGACTGCGCGATCCAGGCCGAAGCGCCGGCGTCGAGGTGGTCTATGTCCTTGAGATACATCTGCTGCGGCGTCTTGCCGATCACCGCTTCCAGTTCGGACACGGTCTCTATGGCGGTTTCCGTCATGCCCAACCGATCTCCTGCAAAGCATTGCCTTATCCTCCGACGAGCCTAGGCTAGTTGCAAATGATTCGCAAATAGGTGCAGAAGAATGGTTGAAGCGGACAGCGCCGGGGCGCGAGCGTACAAGGTTTCCGACTGGAACGGCGCCAGTGGCGATAGCTGGGTTGCCAATCAGGTTCGGCTCGACGCCATGCTGGAAGTGTGCGGCGCCGAGGCCATCGCGGCTGCCGCAGCGCAGCCGGGCCAGCGCGTGCTCGACATCGGCTGCGGCGCGGGCGCGAGCAGTTTTGCGCTGGCGCCGAAACTGGGGCCTTCCGGGCACGTTCTGGGGGTCGACATCTCCGCCGCCCTGCTCGATCACGCCCGCCGCAACGCGCCAGCAGGCATTACCGCGACGTTCGCACTCGCCGATGCAGCCGTGGCGGAACTGCCGCAGGCCGCTTTCGATGTGCTGTTCTCCCGGTTCGGCGTGATGTTCTTCGAAGACCCCGGCGCGGCATTCGCGCATATGCGCAAAGCCCTTGTTCCGGGCGGACGTCTGGCCTTCGTCTGCTGGCGGGGCGCGGCGGAGAACGATTGGGTGCGCCTGCCGATGGGTGCGATCAAGGGCATGATCCCGGCGGTGTCGCCCCCGGCACCCGAGGCGCCCGGTCCCTTCTCTTTCGGAGACGCCGATCGGGTGGAGCGCATTCTCTCCTCGGCCGGGTTCACGCACATCGTCCTGCGTCCCTTCGATCACCAGATTCCCTTCGGCCGTGGCGAGACGCGGGAAGCCGCTTTGGACGATGCCGTAGCCATGGCCTTCGAAGTGGGGCCGCTCTCCCGCGCCTTGGCCGATCAACCCCAGGAAGTCCGCGCCCGCGCAGCGATAGCCGTGCGCAACGCATTCGCCCGCCGCCCCGGCGACACCAGCGTGATGATCGATGGCGCCGCGTGGATCGTCACGGCCCGCAATCCGAACGATTGAAATCCCTAGGGCGTAAACTCATGAACCACACCATCGAGGTTTGAGGCAAAATGGCTCAGCGCAAGAAGGCAGGACGAAGGAATACGTCCGTATTTCGAGTTCTGCCGACGCAGCGCTGGGCCATTTTGGTCAAATCCCTGCGGGACGCCTCGATGGTGTGGTTCATGAGTTTACGCCCTAGACCGAGACTTCCGCCGCAACCCGCCCCGCTTCGCCGAAGACGCGCAAGTAGCGCTGGATCTCGTCCGGATCGCCCGTCGCCTTGGCGGGATTGTCGGAGAGCTTGACCGCCGGCCGCCCGTTGGCGGAGACGACCTTGCACACCAGCGAGATCGGGTCGAGATCCGCCGTCTCGAACGGGGCGCAGCCACGGAAGTCGTTGGTGAGGTTGGTGCCCCAGCCGAAGCTCATCCGCACGCGTCCATGGAAGTGGCGGTAGGTCGCCTCGATGCTGTCTATGTCCATGCCGTCGGAGAAGATCAGCAGCTTGGTGCGGGGGTCGCGGCCCCGTTCCTGCCACCAGCGGATGATCTGCTCTCCTCCCTCGATCGGCGGCGCGCTGTCGGGGCGGAAGCCGGTCCAGTCCGCCACCCAATCCGGCGCGCGTTCCAGGAAGCCGGCGGTGCCGAACGCGTCGGGCAGGACCACGCGCAAGTTACCGGCATAGTGGTCGCTCCAGTCCTTCAGCACGCGATAGGGCGCCTGCCTCAGTTCCTCGTCGCCATCGGCCAAGGCAGCGAGCACCATCGGCAATTCATGCGCATTGGTGCCGATGGCCTCCAGATCCGCATCCATGGCCAGCAGGACGTTCGAAGAGCCTATGAACCGGCTGCCCAGCCCTTCCTTCAGCGCCTCCACGCACCAGCGCTGCCACAGGAAGCCATGCCGTCGCCGCGTGCCGAAATCGGAAAGCACCAGATCCGGAAGCTGGGCGAGGCGCTCCACCTTCTCCCACAGCTTGGCCTTGGCGCGGGCGTAGAGCACGTCGAGAGCGAAGCGGCCCCGGTCCTTCAGCGCCGCGCGCGAACGGAGTTCGTTGACGATGGCGAGCGCGGGAATTTCCCACATCATCGTGTGGGTCCACGGCCCTTCGAAGCGAAGTTCGTACTGGCCGTCCACTTTGTGCAATTCGTATTCCGGCAGGCGGAAATCGGCCAGCCAGGCGATGAAATCGGGGCTGAACATCTGCGCCTTGCCATAGAAGCTGTTGCCGGCCAGCCAGATCAGTTCCTTCTTGCCGAACCGCAGCGAGCGCGCGTGATCCAGCTGCGCACGCAGTTCCGCCTCGTCGATCACATCGGCCAGCCGCACCGACTTCGTGCGGTTGATCAGTTCGAAGGTCGCCTGCACGTCGGGATAGAGATGCCGCACCATCTGCAGCATCAGCAGCTTGTAGAAGTCCGTATCGAGCAGGCTGCGCACGATCGGATCGAGCCGCCAGTTGTGATTGTAGGTGCGGGTTGCGATATCCGTGTAGACCATCGGGCGGTTCTAGGCAGGCGGTTCCAGGCCGTAAACCCGCGATGACAACCCAGGGTCAGGTGCGCAGGACGAAGGGAATCTCGACCAGTCCGCGCACCATGACCGCCGCGCCATCGCGCTTGGTGGGCATCCATTTCCAGCGACGGACAGAGGAAAGCGCCGCCTTGTCCAGCCGCTCGAAGCCGCTGCTTCTCGAAACGGATATATCCGCCACCGCGCCGTCCAGGCCCAGGATCACCATGAGGACGACCGTCCCCTGCTCATGCTTGCGCCGCGATTCCACCGGATAGCGCGGGGGTTCGGCGGAGATCATCTTGGAGGACAAGTCACCGCCATTCTCGATGCGCGGTGCCGGGGCCACGGCCACGCCCTGGGTCTGCGGCGCAGGCGGGCCGGGCACGGCCACTTGCACCACAGGGGGTTCCGGCGAGGTGCTGATCGTGGCCGGGGCCGCGGTCAGGACGATCGGCGGCGGCGGCGCGACGACGGGCGAGACAGGCTGCACCACCTGCTTCACCGGCTGGGGCTGAGTTACCGGCTTGGGCGGCGGCGGCGGCTTCAACTGCTGGAGATCGGCCACCACCAGCAGCTTGCGGACTTCGCGATGCGTATTGACGATGTTCATCGCCAGCAGGGCCGCGATCATCCCCACCATGATGGCCGCTGCCGCCAGCAGAGCCACGATGTTGGGGCGCCGTGCTTCTCCATAGCGGGAAACCGACCACGGCGCGGGCAGCGCCACCACTTCCGAGGGCTGGCGGAATCGCGGCAAGAGGCTCGATTGGCTCAGGACGCGATCTGGCGCGAGGTCATCCGCGTGGTTGAGGGTTGCGTACATGGTCGATCGAACCTCTGAAGGCCGCCCCGCAGGTTCGGCTAATGCGAGTCATTCGCATAGCCTAGCCGGGCTTTTTGGTCGAGTGCGAATCGGCACCGCCCCCGCGCTTCCGTGCGAGGCGCGTTTCCCCTTCGTTTCCGCTCGTTTTCCCGGCTGCATCCGTCCTGCAAGAAAGCGCATTTTCAAAGGAAGGCCGTTTACCGAAAGCGGCCTCGGACAAAGGGTTGGCGCGCAGAGCGCCCGAAACCGCCATTCTCCTGCCCCGCGTCGCATTGCGATTGAGACGAAGTTGCAATAATCGCGCGAAAATGGCTTTGCCGATCTCGCCCAACTTGCTCGTCACGCTGACGCTGCTGCTCAAGACCAAGAGCGTCAGCGGCACGGCTCTGGCGTTGGGAGTCAGCCAGCCCAGCGTAAGCCGGTCGCTCTCGCAGCTTCGCACGGCGTTGAAGGATCCCCTGCTGGTCCGGTCCGGCAGCGGCATGGCCCGCACGCAGCGGGGCGAGGAACTGGTCGAGCGCCTGGCTGACTGGATGGCGACGACATCGGCGCTGCTGGTGGAGGACAGCTTCGATCCCGCCCGCGTCGAGCGGCGTTTCCGGGTGGCGACCACCGACTTCGGCGTCATGTCGGTGCTGCTGCCGGCCATGGCGGCCCTGCGCGAGGAAGCGCCCGCCGTGGCGATCGACATCGTGCCGCTCAGCCATGCCACCCACCGCGCACTGGCCGAAGGCGAGATCGACCTTGCGATCTCGGGTCTGGACCACGATCCCTCGCAGCTTCATCGCGCCCTGCTGTTCGAGGACGAGTTCCTCTGCGTGACCCGCGCCGACCACCCGCTGGCCGAGAGCCGGGAGCCCATCGCCGTAGAAACCTTCCTGGCCTATCCGCACCTTGGGCTGACGGTGAGCGAGGCGGAACTGGACCGGGTGACGATGACCCTGGGTCCGGCAGTTGCCGCGCGCAAGGTCGCGGCAAGCCTGCCTTACTTCGGCCTGGCGCCCGCCATGCTGGCCGCCGGCAACCTCGTCATGGTCCTGCCTTCGCGCGCGGCGCCGCACTTCGACCCCGCGCACGGGCTGTCCACGCGTCCCGCGCCGACCGAGCTGGGCCTCTTGCAATACTGGCTGCTCTGGCATGAGCGCAGCCACCGCGATCCCGCGTCCCAGTGGCTGCGAGAGCGGTTAACCGGCATCTGCCGGGACCATTCGCCCTCCATCATTCCTGAATAGTCGATATCCGATCTTGATTGTTGGCCTTGGGGCACCCTCCCGCCAATGGCGCTACTGCAAAGCATTCGCATTAGTGTTCCAAAGGGGGAATCGTGATCTACAAGTTCGGGCTGCGCGCCAGCGCCGCCACCCTGAGTCTCGCCGCAGCCATGCCGGCCGTGGTCACTCAAGCACAGGCAGCAGAGGCGGCCGAAGGCACGACCAATGCCTCGCAGATCGTCGTCACCGCCACTAGCCGCGCGCAGGAAGTGAAGGACGCGCCGGCCTCGATCAGCGTCATCACGCGCGAGGATCTCGAGCGCCTGCCCTACCGCGAGATCACCGACGCGCTGATGGAGATCCCCGGCGTCACCGTTACGCCTGGCGAAGGCAACAGCCGCGACATCTCGATCCGCGGCATGTCGCCGCAGTACACGCTGATCCTGGTCGACGGTAAGCGCCTGAGCAGCCGCGAGACGCGCACCAACGGCGGCAACAATTCCGAAGGCGGCATGCTGCCCCCGCTGGAATCGATCGAGCGCATCGAAGTGGTGCGCGGGCCGATGTCCTCGCTCTACGGGTCGGACGCGATGGGCGGCGTGGTCAACGTCATCACCCGCCGCATCGCCCCTTCGTGGCGCGGCAGCGTGCGCGTGAACGGCACGATGCAGCTCGGCAGCGACTACGGCAATTTCTACGACGGCAACTTCTACCTCTCCGGCCCGCTGGCGAAGGGCGTGGGACTTCAGGTCCAGGGATCGCTCAACCGCCGCAGCGAGGACCGCGTCGTCGGCGGCACGCCCGAGCGCAAGGACGAGAGCCTGGGCGGCAAGATCGGCTTCTCCGCCGGTCCGGATCACGACTTCCTCGTCGAGGGTGGGTACTACCGACAGGAAGTGACCTCCACCGCCGGCAAGACCGTGGAAGTGACCGCCACGGTTCCCGAAGGCACGCTCAACACCCAGACGCAGCAGCGCTATGTCGCCGCGCTCAGCCACTCCGGCCGCTGGGGCTTCGCCAATTCGGAAAGCTACGTCCAGTACGAGGATGCCAAGAACCTCGAAACCACCAAGCGGATCAAGAACACCGTCGCACAGTCGATCTGGTCGGTGCAGCTGCCCTCCAACATGCTGAGCCTGGGCGGGTTCTTCCGTAACGAGGACCTCACCGATACGGTGGGCAACCTGCTGCCGGGATCGACCCGCGCCGGGGCCAGCCGGACCAACTGGGCGCTGTTCGCCGAAAACGAGCTGTCGATCCTCGACACCCTGCGGCTCACCGGCGGCATCCGCATGGACAACGACGAACAATACGGCAACCACTGGACGCCGCGCGTCTACCTCGTGTGGAACACCACCGAGCGCTTCACCCTGAAGGGCGGCTATTCGCAGGGCTTCCGTGCGCCGAACCTGCGCCAGACCCTGCCCGACTGGGGCCAGGCCAGCCGGGGCGGCACGATCTACGGCAACCCCGACCTCAAGGCCGAGACCTCGCGCACGATCGAAGCCGTGGCGATGTACGAAGGCAAGGGCTTCCAGGCCAGCCTGACTGCCTACGACACCCGCTTCAACGACAAGATCACCCGCCTCACCTGCGAACAGGCCGGGGCCTGGTGCATCAACGAGCCCGTCAGCTCGATCGGCCGGCCGCCGACGACTTACGTCAATGTGGACAAGGCCAAGGTACGCGGGATCGAGGCGACCATCGATGTCGATCTCACCCGCACCCTGCGCGTCACCGCCAGCGGCACGCTCACCGATTCCGAGCAGCTCAGCGGTTTGAACGCTGGTGCCGCCTTGAACGACACGCCCAAGCAGCAGGCCAGCGCCTCGCTGAACTGGCGCCCGGACGATCGCCTGAGCATGTATGCCCGCGCGGTCTATCGCGGCGAGGAAGCCGTGACCGAGGCGCAGATCAGCGGCAACAATCTGGTGGTGGAATCCTACACCACCGTGGACCTCGGCGGGTCGTACAAGGTTTCCCCCGCGCTGACGTTCCATGCCGGCGTGCAGAACCTGTTCGACAAGCGGCTCGACTACGAAGAGGCCGGCTACATGATCGACCCGGCCCGCGTCTGGATGGGTGTCACCGCCCGCTTCTGATCCTTTTGCAAAGACGCTCCGGCCGGTCCGGAGCGCCTTTTCTCTTCGCTATCGAGGACTTTCCATGACCTTTCGCACGCTTCTTCTCGCGGGGCTCGCCTCCGGCGCGCTCGTCTCGCCCGCCCATGCCCACCGCGCCTGGCTGCTGCCTTCGACAACCTCGCTCTCGGGCACCGGACAGGTCGTCTCGGTGGACGCCGCCGTATCCAACGACCTGTTCAACCCCGACCATGTCGCCCTGAAGCCCGACGGCATCACCGTCGAGGCGCCGGACGGCAGCAAGGGCACGATCGAAAACGCCGCCACGGCCCGTCACCGCTCCACCTTCGACGTGAAGATCGACAAGCCCGGCACCTGGAAGATCGGCACCGGCCGCACCGCCTATGCCGGAACCTTCAAGCTGAACGGCGAGGAATGGCGCGTAGGCGGTAGGCCACCCCGCCCCGCCGCGCCCGGCACCACC
>NZ_JBJDRF010000060.1:0-29961 GCF_044987305.1 Novosphingobium sp. ZW T3_23 | reverse complement strand
TTCCTGCACCGGGGGGCGGCGGCGCGGCGGCAGTCGCTCGCCGTTTTCGTCCTGCTCGTCGGCAGGCACGATCCATTGGCGCGGCGCGTCCAGGAAGTCGAAATCGACCCCGGCTTCGCGCCACCAGTCCAGCGCACCTGTGATATCGTCCAGAATTTGCCGATTTGGAACCTGATCCATCGGCTGGGTCTTGACCTCTTGCCTTCCACCAATCAAGGCAATTCGAGGAAATTAATCGAGCGACTAAATTAGGGGCCTGCTCAGTGGACGCAATGATTGAACGCGAAGAGATGCCTTACGACGTCGTCATCGTGGGCGGCGGGCCTGCGGGTCTGGCGACGGCGATCCGGCTGAAACAGGTCGATCCGGAGCTTTCCGTCTGCGTGCTGGAGAAGGGCTCCGAGATAGGCGCGCATATCCTTTCGGGTGCCACGATCGATCCCAAGGCGCTCGACGAACTGCTGCCCACCTGGCGCGAGGACGGCTGTCCGCTGGCCGAGACGCCGGTGACCGACAACTGGCACTGGCACCTCACGAAGAAGGGCAAGTTCTCCCTTCCGCACATCATCCAGCCGCCTTTCATGTCGAACAAGGGCAATTACACCGGCTCGCTGGGCAACCTCTGCCGCTGGCTGTCCGAACAGGCCGAGGCGCTGGAGATCGAGATTTTCCCCGGCTTCCCCGCCGCAGAGATCCTCTATGATGATGCCGGTGCCGTCATCGGCGTGCAGACCGGCGACATGGGCATCGATCGCGAGGGCAATCCCAAGGGCGATTTCCAGCCGGGCATGAACCTGCTGGGCAAGTATACCGTGTTCTGCGAGGGCGCGCGCGGCCACCTGACCAAGCGGCTCAAGGCACAGTATAATCTTGAGGCGGATTGCCAGCCGCAGATATATGGCATCGGCATCAAGGAACTCTGGGACATTCCGGCCGACAAGCACGTCCCCGGCCGGGTGATCCACACCCAGGGCTGGCCGATGAGCGAGACCGACGGCTGGGGCGGCGGCTTCCTCTATCACCAGGCGAACAACCAGGTGGCGCTCGGCTTCGTGACCGCGCTCGATTACAAGAATCCCTACGTCTACCCGTTCGAGGAATTCCAGCGCTGGAAACAGCACCCGGAAATCCGCGCGATCCTGGAAGGCGGCAAGCGCGTGGCCTACGGCGCGCGGGCGATCAACGAGGGTGGCTGGCAGTCGGTGCCGATGCTGGCCTTCCCCGGCGGCGTGCTGGCGGGCTGCTCGGCCGGCTTCGTCAACGTGCCGCGCATCAAGGGCACGCACACCGCGATGAAGAGCGGCATGCTGGCGGCCGAGGCGATCGCTTCGGCGATCAAGGCCGGACGCGAGCAGGACACGCTGGGCGAATACGATACCGCCGTGCGCGAAAGCTGGATCGCAAAGGAACTGAAGCTGGTCCAGAACGCCGAGCCGATGGTCGCCAAGTGGGGCGGCGAGCTGGGCACGGTTCTGGCGGGCGCCGACATGTGGCTGCGCACGCTGTTCGGCTTCGGCCTTGCCAAGCCGATGAAGCATCACACCGATGCCTCGACGCTCCAGCGCGCCGATCTCTACCAGCCGATCGCCTATCCCAAGCCCGATGGCGTGATCAGCTTCGACCGCCTGACCAGCGTGTCCTACTCGTTCACCAACCACGAGGAAGACCAGCCCGTCCATCTGAAGCTCAAGGATCCTGCGGTTCCGACCGCGATCAACCTGCCGCTCTATGCCGGACCCGAAGCGCGCTACTGCCCGGCGGGTGTCTACGAGTTCGTCGATCCGGACGGTTCGGGCATGAAGCTTCAGATCAACGCGCAGAACTGCGTCCACTGCAAGACCTGCGACATCAAGGATCCCACGCAGAACATCGAATGGGTGACGCCCGAGGGCGGCGGCGGACCGAACTATCCGAACATGTGAACGGTTAAAGCTGGCGTCGTCCCGGACTTGATCCGGGACCGCTGGCAGTCCTTGAGGCGCTTCCTCGCGAGCAAGGCGCGGCCCGGCCAGCGGTCCCGGATCAAGTCCGGGACGACGTTGCTATCCAACGTCGCAAGCCCGATCCGACGTTGCAGCCGCTATCGCCTTGCCTCTCTGCCCGCGCCGCGCCATGGATGCGGCGATGCTGACCGAAACCGCCTATGCCAAAATCAACCTCGCGCTCCACGTCCGCAGGCGTCGCGAGGACGGCTATCACGAGCTGGAAACCCTGTTCGCCTTCGTCGATGCCGGGGACGAACTGGTGGCCGCTCCCGCCGAGGCTGACCGCCTGACCACGCACGGCGAGTTCGCAGCGAAGATAGACGATCCTTTCGGCAATATCGTCGCCAAGGCGCTGACGGCGCTTCCCCACGGGCCCGGCTGGGCGGTCGATCTCGAAAAGCGCCTGCCGGTGGCTGCCGGTCTTGGCGGCGGCTCGGCCGATGCAGGCGCGGTGTTCCGCATGGTGGAGCGCGCGCACGGCCTGCCGGACGACTGGCATGAGCGTGCGGCGAAGCTGGGCGCCGATGTACCCGCCTGCGTGCTCTCACGTCCCTGCATCGGCACCGGCACAGGCACCGATCTTGCCGAAGTGGCCGACAACGACCTGAAGGGTTGCCCGGTATTGCTGGTCAATCCCCGTGCCCCGGTACCGACCGGGCCGGTGTTCAAGGCCTGGGACCAGCGCGATCGCGGCCCCATGCCGACCGGCACCTTGCGTGAAATCGCGCTTGCGGGTCGCAACGACCTGGAAGCACCTGCCATCGCCATTTGCCCTGTGATCGCCGATGTGCTGGCGGCCCTGAAGGCGACGGGGCCGTTCCTTGCCCGCATGTCAGGGTCCGGGGCTACCTGCTTCGCCCTTTACGAGAGTCAGGAAGCCTTAAGCCGGGGCGCGGCAAGCATGGCGGCGGAGCACCCCGACTGGTGGCAACTATCCGGAAAACTGCGTTGACGATCCCTGCGATGACCCCTTCCGCAAAGAAGACCGAACTCTACCGGCTGCTGGGCGCGCCGGTGAAGGGCGGTGTTCTCGTTATTGCGGATCATGCCTCGAACCATGTGCCGGAAGGCATCGATCTCGGCATTCCGGCCGAATTGATGAACCAGCATATCGCCATCGACATCGGCGTGGCGGAAGTGGCGGAACGGATGACCGGGCCGGGCACTGCGGCGTGGCTCGCGGGGATCAGCCGTCTCGTCTGCGATCTCAATCGCGACATCGGCATGCCCGGCATGTTTCCCGCGGTATCGGACGGCTATGCGATTCCGGGCAACGATATCGGCGATGACGGCCGTGCGGCGCGCGTGGCGGAATATTTCGATCCCTACCATGCCGCGCTCGAGGATTTGCTGGAAGAAGCGGCGCCTGCGCTGATCGTCTCGCTCCACAGCTTCACGCCGGGGCTGGCGACATGCGACAAGCCGCGCCCTTGGGAAATCGGCATTCTCTATAACGAGGACGATCGCGCCGCGCGCATCGCCATACCGCTGCTGCAAGCGGAAGGGCTGACCGTGGGTGATCAGGAGCCCTATTCCGGGCGAATTCTCAATGCCTCGATGAACCGTCACGCGGAACGGCATGGGCGGGCCTATCTCAGCATAGAGATCCGGCAGGACCAGATCGCGGATGCGGCAGGACAGGCTCTCTGGGCCGAGCGCCTTGGCCGCCTCTGCGTAGAAGTGGTTGCGCGGCTGGGTTGATTTCCTCCCGGCTTGTCGATTTCCTCCCGGCTTGTCGATTTCCGATGACGGCGATAGTCTCCCGGCGATGGATCGGGGGGCAACATGATCGGCTATCACCTTGTGCGGCTGGCGAAATTTTCCGGACGCGAGACGCGCGCGATGTTCTGGCCCTGGGCGGCGATTGTCATGGGCATCGCCATGATCGGCGGCTTCGCGACCGTGACGCCGATGGTGCTCGCATCGATGGCGAAGATGCGCAAGTTCGCCCTGGAGCATCCCGAGCAGGCCACGATCACGTCCGGCCCCGGGCACTATGAAATCGCGATCGACGGCTATCATCCCGAACTGATGCCCGACATCGCGCCCTTCCTCATGGCCGTGGAAGGCATCATGGCGCTGCTGATCGTGTTGATCGCGGCTGCCGTCGTCCGCCGGCTTCACGATACCGGACGGTCCGGCGCCTGGGGGTTGCTGCCGCTGCCGTTCCTGCTCTTCGGATTTGCCTGGATGCCGGTCCTGTTCGCCGATCCCGTGTTCGACACGCGGCTGTTCGGCCTGCTGTTCCTCAACAACTTGTGCTACCTGGCTGCGCTGGGCACCCTGGTGCTTCTGCTTGCGCGATCCGGGAAGCGACAGGACAACCGTTATGGCTCTGCCCCGGCTGTCTGATCTCGCACGATCCGAAAAGCGGAAAGCGCATTTCTGGAAATTTTATGCCTCGCAAAAGCCATGCACATGGCGTAGGGGCCCCCCATATAGATGACTATCACGGCGCTGGCCCGGCGCCGTACCCCTGACAAATCCCGGAGTTCGCACAATGCCCGCCTATCGTTCACGCACTTCCACCCACGGCCGCAACATGGCGGGCGCGCGTGGCCTCTGGCGCGCGACGGGGATGAAGGACGGGGACTTCGGCAAGCCTATCATCGCGGTGGTGAACTCGTTCACGCAGTTCGTGCCCGGCCACGTCCACCTCAAGGACCTGGGCCAGATGGTTGCCCGCGAGATCGAGGCGGCCGGCGGCGTTGCCAAGGAATTCAACACCATCGCGGTGGATGACGGCATCGCCATGGGCCATGACGGCATGCTCTATTCGCTGCCCAGCCGCGACCTCATCGCGGACAGCGTGGAATACATGGTCAACGCCCACTGCGCGGATGCCATGGTCTGCATCTCCAATTGCGACAAGATCACGCCGGGCATGCTGATGGCGGCCATGCGCATCAACATTCCCGTCGTCTTCGTCTCGGGCGGTCCGATGGAAGCGGGCAAGGTCGTGCTGCGCGGCAAGGAGCAGGCGCTCGACCTGGTCGATGCCATGGTCGCCGCCGCCGACGAAAGCTACACCGACGAGGAAGTCCAGGCGATCGAACGCTCAGCCTGCCCGACTTGCGGCTCGTGCTCGGGCATGTTCACCGCCAATTCGATGAACTGCCTCACCGAGGCCCTGGGCCTTTCGCTGCCGGGCAACGGTTCCACCCTGGCGACGCACTCCGACCGTCAGCGCCTGTTCCTGGAAGCCGGCCGCCTCGTCGTGGACCTGTGCCGCCGCTATTACGAGCAGGAGGACGAAAGCGTCCTGCCGCGCTCCATCGCCAGCTTCGGCGCGTTCGAAAACGCCATGAGCCTGGACATCGCCATGGGCGGTTCGACCAACACCGTGCTCCACCTGCTGGCCGCCGCCGTCGAGGCGGGGGTGGACTTCACGATGGAGGACATCGATCGCCTCAGCCGCAAGGTGCCGTGCCTGTCCAAGGTCGCGCCCGCGAAGAACGACGTCCACATGGAAGACGTTCACCGCGCCGGCGGCATCATGGCGATCCTCGGCCAGCTCGACCGTGCGGGCCTGCTGCATACCGACTTGCCGACCGTTCACGCGCGCACTCTGGGCGACGCGCTGAACCATTGGGACATTTCGCGCACCAACGCGCCTTCGGTGCAGGAATTCTTCAAGGCCGCGCCGGGCGGCGTGCCGACGCAGACCGCGTTCAGCCAGAGCCGCCGCTGGGAGGAACTCGACCTCGACCGTGAAAACGGCGTGATCCGCAGCAAGGAGCATGCGTTCAGCCAGGACGGCGGCCTCGCCGTGCTCTACGGCAATATCGCGCAGGACGGCTGCATCGTGAAGACGGCGGGCGTGGACGATTCCATCCTCAAGTTCACCGGCACCGCGCGCGTCTACGAATCGCAGGACGCTGCCGTTGCCGGGATTCTCGGCGGGCAGGTCGGCGCGGGTGACGTTGTCGTCATCCGCTATGAAGGGCCTCGCGGCGGGCCGGGCATGCAGGAAATGCTCTACCCGACCAGCTACCTCAAGTCGAAGGGCCTCGGAAAGGCCTGCGCATTGCTCACCGATGGTCGTTTCTCGGGCGGCACCTCGGGCCTCTCGATCGGCCATGCCTCTCCGGAAGCGGCCGAAGGCGGCGCGATCGGTCTGGTCGAGAACGGCGACACGATCGAGATCGACATCCCCGGCCGCACCATCAACCTGATGGTTTCCGACGAAGTGCTCGCCCATCGCCGTGCACAGCAGGAGGCGCGCGGAGCCGATGCCTGGTCGCCGGTACACGCGCGTCCGCGCAAGGTCTCGGCCGCGCTTCAGGCCTATGCGGCGATGACGACCAGCGCCGCCCGTGGCGCGGTGCGCGACGTGACCCAGCTCAAGCGGAAGTGAGAAGCGGACGTAAGAAACGAAGGTAAGAACGCGTCGTCCCGGACTTGATCCGGGACCGCTGTCAGTTCTTTAGGCGCTTCCCCGCGAGCAAGGCGTGGCTCGGCCAGCGGTCCCGGATCAAGTCCGGGACGACGGCATCCATTCTTCGGATATCCAAGCTTCGGGCATCCAATTTCCGGTAACCCATTTTTCAGGTGTCCCATTTCGGTCTGCGTCGAACAGCGTGTTGGCGCATGGTCCGTCTCGCCTTTAGCAAGGCATATGGCCATGAAACCCTGCACCGTCCTCGCGCTCGTCCTCTCTCTGGCAGCCTGCTCCTCGGATCAGCCGCCACCCGAGCAGGCGGAAGGCGACGAGCACATCGCCTGCGCAGTCGCCGGGGCTGCCGAACTCAAGCCGGTCTGCGCGGTCGAGCGTGTCGAGGAGCAGGATCGGCTGGTTCTGGTCGTCCGTCACCCCGATGGATCGTTCCGGCGCTTCGTGGTGATGACGGACGGCAGCGGCCTTGCGGTTGCCGATGGCGCCCAAGTGGCTGTAACAAGGCTGGACGGTGACCGGATCGACGTCAGCGTCGGCGCGGACCGCTACTTGTTCCCGGCCACGAGGAAGCCCGATGCTCCAGAGTCGAAATCGCCACACTAGCCAGGTTCTCACCGCCGCGCAGATGCGCGAGGCGGAAGCGGCGCTGATCCGGGCCGGGTCTTCGGTCGAAGCGCTGATGGAGATCGCCGGGCGCGGGGCGGCGGATTGGATATGGCGTACCTGTGCAGGGCGAAAGGTAACGGTGCTCTGCGGCCCCGGCAACAACGGCGGGGACGGATACGTGATCGCAGAGGCCATCCGCGAACGTGGCGGCCAGGTGGCCGTCGTGGCGGCGAGCGAGCCGGGCACCGATGCCGCCCGCAACGCTCGCGCGCTTTATCAGGGCACAGTGTATCAGGGGCCCGCGCTGGGTCCGGCCGAGGCGGCGGATGGCGACGTCTTCGTGGACTGCCTCTATGGCAGCGGCCTGACGCGGCCACTCTCCGCCGAGGATTTCGCGCTGCTGACCCGGCTTGCCCGGTCGCACCATCATCGGGTCGCCGTGGACCTGCCGAGCGGTGTTCAGTCCGACACCGGCATGGTCCTGAACGAGGTGCTGCCCCAATACGATCTCACATTGGCGCTGGGGGCATGGAAGTGGGCGCACTTCCTGATGCCGGCCGCGCCGGTCATGGGTACGCTGCGGCTGGTGCCGATCGGCGTGGATGCGGTTGCAAACGCGGCCGAAGCGCTGTCAAAGCCCCGCATTGCCGCTCCGCCCGCTGACGCGCACAAGTATCGACGCGGGCTGCTCGCGGTGGTCGGCGGTGCCATGCCCGGCGGGGCGGTGCTGGCCGGGATGGCGGCGCAAGGGGCGGGCGCGGGCTATGTGAAGCTGTTCGCGGAGAGCAAGCGCAACGTCCCCGCCGATCTGGTGGTGGACCAGGGCGAACTGGTCGATGTGCTCACCGACGATCGCAATACGGCGGTCCTGGTCGGCCCCGGCCTTGGGCGCGACGCCGCGGCGCGAGAACGGCTGGCGATCGCCTTGGCCGATCCCGTGCCCGCAGTGGTCGATGCCGACGCCCTGGTGCTGCTCGGTCCGCGTCATCTGGCGGAGCGACAGGCCGCCACGGTGGCGACGCCGCACGACGGCGAGATGCTCGCATTGGAACGCGCTTTCGATCTCGACGGCAGCGGCAGCAAACCACAGCGCGCGCGTGCCCTGGCGCAGGCGACAGGCATGATCGTCGTCGCCAAGGGGCCGGACACCGTGATCGCGGCGCCGGACGGACGCCTGGCGTTCGGCCCGCGCGCCACGTCCTGGCTCTCCACGGCCGGAACCGGCGACGTTTTGGCCGGCTGCATCGCCAGTCGGCTGGCCGCCGGATCGGAAGGCTTCGCCGCTGCGGGCGAGGGCGTCTGGCTCCACGGAGAGGCCGCAAGGCTCTGCCCGCCCGCCTTTACCGCCGGTCAGCTTGGACAAATGGTTCCGGCTGCGCTAGCGGCCTGCCTGTGACTACCGAAACTGAAGAAATCCTGAGAATCGCCTCCAAGGGCGATGGTGTAACCGCGAGCGGACGTTTCGCCTGGGGCTCGGCCCCCGGCGACCTCCTGCATGAGGACGGCACCCTCGAATGGGGCCCGCACCATATCCAGAGCGCCTGCACCCATTTTGGCCGCTGCGGCGGCTGCCAGTTGCAGCAGCTCGACGAGGAGACGCTTGCCGAGTTCGTGGGGGCGCGGGTCGCCAATGCCTCGGCATCGCAGGAACTGGGGGCGGAGACGATCACGGCGCCCTACCTTTCGCCTCCTGGCGCCCGCCGCCGCGTGTCGCTGCGGGCCGAAAGTTCGGGCGGGCGCGTCGTCATCGGTTTCCGCGAGGCGAAATCGCACCGACTGGTGGAGCTTGAGGAATGCCCGGTCATGGTGCCGGAACTCTTCGCGGTGCTGGGCCCGCTGCGCAAGCTGCTGATCACCATGGGCAAGGCGGCGCCGGCAAAGAAGGGCGGTCGTCCCGGAAAGCCGAGCAAGCACCAGCAGACCCGCATGGCCGCCGATATCGAGATGACGCTCACCGATCAGGGCGTCGACTTGGGGGTCAAGGGACTCACGGCCGAAGGGCTGGCGGCAACCGAAGCCATGCTGGACTTCGCGCGCGAGCATAAGCTGGCGCGTCTCACCATGGACGGCGGCTACGGCTTCGAAACCGTGTGGGAGCCGGTGCCGGTAACCGTGAGCCTGGGCGGCGTCTCCGTGCCGTTCCCGCCCGGAACCTTCCTCCAGGCGACGGCGGATGGCGAACAGGCGCTGGTCGAGGCGACGCGCGGCTGGCTGCAAGGCGCGGCGACGGTGGCGGACCTGTTCTCCGGGCTCGGCACTTTCGCGCTGGCCCTGGCCGGGCCGCAGACCCGCGTGCTGGCCGCCGAAGCGGCGCGCGATGTGCATCTGGCCTGCAAGGCGGGCGCGGATCGCGCCCAGCTTCCGGTGTTCAGCGCCCATCGCGACCTTTTCCGCAATCCGTTGCAGGCGGACGAGCTGAGCAAGTTCGAGGCCGTGGTGCTCGATCCGCCGCGGGCCGGCGCGCGCGATCAGGTGGAATGCATCGCCACGTCCTCGGTGAACCGTGTGGTCTACATCTCGTGCAATCCTTCCAGCTGGTCGCGCGATGCGGCGCGGCTGGTGGAGGCAGGGTTCAGACTGGTGGAACTACGGCCGGTCGGCCAGTTCCGCTGGTCCACCCATGTCGAGCTGGCGAGCTATTTCGAACGGCCCTGATCGGCAGATTGCCTATCAGGCGCCGTCCTGCGCCTTGGCCATCATGTCCATGAAGTCTCGCGCGGCGTTGCGATCCTCTTCGTTGTCGAAGGCGACATCGAGGTCGGGTGAGGCGTTGAACAGATAGAGCAGCGACCACAGCGCGAAGCGGCGGTTGCGGTCCTTTTCCATGCCCAGATCCACGCGCATGCGGTCGATGCCGGCTTCCAGGGCGGAAGGCGCGATGGTCGAAAGATCGTCGGTGCCGAAGTAGCGGCGCAATTGGTCGTCAAAGTCCATGTTTACGCCCTAGCACCCTCGTCGCCGAAGGCGAAGGCGGGATCAGGGCCGGTGGTCGTTTTCGGAAAGCAGCGCCGCGACCAGCTGGTAGATCACCAGTGCCCAGGTGCTGCCGATCATGCCCGCGAAGAACATCGACCAGCTCAGGCCCCAATCCGCATCGAGCAGATTATCGGTCAATGCGGCCAGGGTCAGAAGAACGAGCAGGCTCTCCAGCAGGATGAAGCCCCAACGCATCGGCGCGCCATGAAAAGACCTGATGCGGCTGCTCATCCACATTCTCCCGATCCCGGATTATCTGCGAAAGATTAATCCGGAGGACGGGCGGCGTCCAGAACCCCGCCACGAGAGCGGACGTCCCGAAATGGCACTGCCAGGATCAGCGATCGTCCTGAAGCACCGAGGCGAAAGCCGCCGCATCGGTGTTCCCGCCGGAGAGCACCACGGCGGTACGATCGGCTACGCGCACCTTGCCGGCAAGGACCGCCGCCAGCGCGGCTGCTCCGCCCGGTTCGATGACGAGTCGCAGGCGGGCGAAGGCGAGACGCTGCGCCGCGCGCACTTCGGCCGGGGTGACGACCAGACCGAAGGGGCAGCGGGCTTTCAGGATCTCGAAATTGATCGGCCAGGTTGCGGGAGTTTGCAGCGCGTCGCAGGCCGTGGGCGGCGCGTCCGCGGCCACCCGGCGGATTTCGCCAGCATCGAGGCTGCGGCAGACATCGTCCCAGCCTTCCGGCTCGACGGGAATTACCGCCGCATCCGGCAGGGCCAGCGCCAGCCCGGCGGCGAGGCCGCCCCCGCCGCAAGGCGCGACGATCTGATCGGGACCGCCCATTCCGATTTCGGCCATCTGCGCGGCGATCTCGATTCCGGTGCTGCCTTGGCCCTCGATGATCCAGGGATCGCCATAGGCATGGACCAGAGTAGCGCCGCGTTCTTCGCAGAGCCGCCGGGATACGTCGTCGCGATCCTCGCCGCCAGGGCGGTCATAGAGCACGACTTCCGCCCCCAAAGCGCGGGTATTGGCCAACTTCACTGCAGGCGCATCGACCGGCATGACGATGGTGGCGGCGATACCCAGCCGCCGCGCCGCCCAGGCGACACCTTGCGCGTGATTGCCGCTCGACACGCCAACGACGCCCCGATCACGCTCGGCCTCGCTCAAGGCGGTGAGGCGATGCCACGCCCCCCGGATCTTGAATGCGCCCACCGGTTGGAGGCTCTCGGCCTTGCACCAGATCGTGCGGCCACCGATCTCCAGAGGCAGCAGCGGCGTGTGCGGCAATATCTCGGCGACCTTGCGGGCGGCCAGGGCTACCCCTTCGCGGGTCGGACGGCGATCGTGGCTTGATGTCATGGGGCGAGGCATAGCCTCACCGGGCGAGCCGCACCATCTGGTAATAGCCCAGTGGCCCACGCTGAACCTCGACCTTGAGGCCCCGTTCTCCGGCGAGACGTGCCGCGACCGAGGGCAGGTCGAGCCGGGGGCTGACGTGGAATTTCGCCAGCCAGGCCCGCAAGGCGCCGCGCAAGGGAGAGGGGAGGCCGGAGAGGTCGCCGAAATCGACGGCATGAAGCACGCCGCCCGGGCTCAGCGCGGCGGCTGCCTGGGCCAGGGCGGCCTGCCAGCCCGGGATCATGGAAAGCGTGTAGGACAGCACGACCCGGTCGAACCCGCCGCGACCGAACAGGACGCTCGAATCGAACCGCGTCGCATCGCCCTGCGCCAGCTGCGCGCGCGTTCCGAGGCGGGCACCCGCGCTCTTGAGCATCTCGCTGGAGATGTCGAAGCCATGGCATTCCACACCGGGCCAGGCATCGGCGATCAGTTCCAGGTTGCGCCCCGTGCCGCAGCCCACTTCCAGCACCGCCATGCCCGGCGCCGCGTCGAGATCCCTGATCAGCCGGTCGCGGCCGAACAGGTAGTACTTGCGCGTGAAATCGTAGATGTGGCGCTGGCCGCGATAGACTTTGTCCATCAGCGC
This sequence comes from Novosphingobium sp. ZW T3_23, assembly GCF_044987305.1. Taxonomy (NCBI): domain Bacteria; kingdom Pseudomonadati; phylum Pseudomonadota; class Alphaproteobacteria; order Sphingomonadales; family Sphingomonadaceae; genus Novosphingobium; species Novosphingobium sp. ZW T3_23. Next base: position 18,055 of record NZ_JBJDRF010000060.1, on the reverse strand, counting down.
GGCATGGTCCTGCGCGGCGGCGGTTCCGGTCATCGCGGAAGGCCTCAGCGCAGCACGTAGAGGTGGACGCCGCCGTAGATCGACGAACGGTCCGCCCGGGTTGCCGCCAGCGATTCCGCCTCGCGATAGTCCCAGCGGGAGAGGATTTCCTCCGGCACGCGGCCGGGGAGCAGGGTGGGTTCGGCGGCAGTGCGGAACAGCACGCGCGAGCCGGGGCGGGCGGTGCGGGTGATCTCGCTCCAGAGTTCGGTAAGCTGGGCGTCGCTCATCCAGTCCTGCGCGTCGAGCAGGATGTAGCGGTCCAGCGAGGCCTGCGCGCTTTCCTTGAGAACCTGCGTGAAATTGGCATGGCGCAAGTTGAGACGCCCCAGCCGTTCGCGCACCATCGGCACGTTCGCCGCCTGAAGGTAAGGCGGCAGCGGCGCTTCCGCCTGCCGGCCATAGCCGCGCCCGAAGGCCTGCCAGGCGAAGTAATTGTCATTGAGCGGGAAATGGCAGGCGAGCTTTTCAAGCCGCGCGCGCAGCACGTCGGCCATGCGGTTGCCGCCCGCCAGCGCATCGTACTGCGCGGGCGGGATGCCCAGGCCGAACAGCGAGGCAGGCTGGTCCGTCAGCCAACGCACCAGCTTGCGCTCGAAAATCGGGGCGAAGCGCTCGTCGAACACGCGGCGCTGTTCCTCCAGCGTCTCGGCACCGAGGATCTCGCTAGGATCGATCTTGTAGAGCCTGGCGAGGACGTGGGCCGCGCCGATGAAATGTCCGAGCAGCCCCTGCTTGTAGATGCCGCGCGCGAACCCCTTGATGCGGCGCCGCCCCACGAGGTCACGGCCTTCCCAGTAGCGCCGGGTCGCTTCGTCGAGGTGCGGTGCGAGCCGGTCGCGGTAAGTCGCGACATTGCCGGGCTGGTCTGCCTCGGCGATGAAGCGGCGCAAGTCGGCATAGTCGGTGAGGTTGCTGATCGCGGCGATCTTCAGGCGCCCCAGCGCGATATGCGCGGTGTTGAGATCGACGCAGGTGATCGAGGCGGGATCGGCGGTGAGATAGGACAGCGCATTGCAGCTTCCGCTGGCGATCGTGATGATCCTGCTGTCCGGCCCGATCTGGAGCGCCTCCATATCGGCCACCGGATCCTCCCAGATCTGCGCATAGACCAATCCCTTGAAGGCGAGCGCAAAAGCCTTGTCGAGCAGGCGGGCTCCCGCCTTCGTTTCCTGCCGGACGACAGCGCCTTCGATGAGCTTGGAAGCAGGATGGGCATTCGACATGGTTCTGCGGTCCCCCGAGGCCGTGTGAAACTTGTGCGGCTCCAATGCCTCTGGCGGGTGACCGGGCGATGACGGGACGATGGCGGATTATGACAGAGTCGTTGTCCGGGCTCTCGCCCGGCAAAACGGCCGTCCGGCCGTTTTGTGCGGCACCGGCCCACGCCCCCACCCGACCTCCCATTCAGTGTATCCTAGATGGGAGGTCGGGTGGGGGCGTGGGCCGGTGCCGCAAGCTCGTCACGGATGTGACGAGCGCACCCAACTAAAGACTCTGGCCGGTGCCGCACAAAAATGGCCGGACGGCCATTTTTGCCGGGCGTGAGCCCGGACTGAAATCCTCACAGTTGAGTTGTCACACAGGGCCTCTATATGCGGCTGTTCGCGAGCATCGCGTTAAGGAGACAGATTGGTGAGCAAGGTTCTGGTGATCGGCGCAGGCGGCGTCGGTTCGGTCGCGGTCCACAAGATGGCGATGAATCCCGACATCTTCTCGGACATTCACCTCGCCAGCCGCACGGTTTCCAAGTGCGAGGCGATTGCCGACTCGGTCAAGGAGCGCACCGGCGTCTCGATCAGCACATATGCGATCGACGCCGACGACGTGGCGGCGACCAGCGCCCTGATCCGCTCGATCGGGCCTGAACTCGTCGTCAACCTCGCGCTGCCCTACCAGGATCTCGCGATCATGGACGCATGCCTGGCGACCGGCGTGAACTACATGGACACCGCGAACTACGAGCCCAAGGACGTGGCCAAGTTCGAGTATCACTGGCAGTGGGCCTATCAGGAGCGCTTCAAGGAAGCGGGCCTCACCGCGCTGCTCGGTTCGGGCTTCGATCCGGGAGTGACCTCGGTCTTCGCGATGTGGCTCAAGAAGCACAAGCTCAAGACCATCCGCACGCTCGACATCCTCGACTGCAACGGCGGCGACCATGGCCAGGCCTTCGCGACGAACTTCAACCCGGAAATCAACATCCGCGAAGTCACCGCGCCTGCCCGTCACTGGGAGAACGGCGAATTCGTCGAGACCCCCGCCATGGGCAAGAAAGTGGAGTTCGACTTCGAGGCCGTCGGCCCGAAGAACATGTACATGATGTACCACGAGGAACTGGAAAGTCTGGCGAAGTTCATCCCCGAGATGGAGCGCGCGCGCTTCTGGATGACCTTCGGCGATGCCTATATCCAGCACCTCACCGTGCTCCAGAACGTGGGCATGACCCGCATCGACCCGGTGATCTACAACGGTGTGGAGATCATCCCGCTCCAGTTCCTCAAGGCCGTCCTGCCCGAGCCTGCTTCGCTCGGCCCGACGACCAAGGGCAAGACCAACATCGGCGATATAGCCACCGGCGAGGCGCTTGACGGTTCCGGCGAAAAGACGTTCTACATCAAGAACATCTGCGACCATGAAGATGCCTATGCCGAAACCGGCAACCAGGCCGTCAGCTACACCACCGGCGTTCCGGCGATGATCGGCGCGGCCATGCTGCTGACCGGCAAGTGGAGCGGTGCCGGCGTGTTCAACATCGAGCAGTTCGATCCCGATCCCTACATGGACATGCTGAACCAGCATGGTCTGCCCTGGACGGTCGAGGAACTCGACGGACCGCTGGCGTTCTGATGCGCGGCTTGCGGACCGTCCTCGTCGCTGCCTTCGGCGCTTTCGCGCTGGTCGGTTGCGCGCCGCAGGACGGTCCGCAACCGCCGACCCAGCCTGCTGGCGGCGAAAAAGGCCAGGACCAGAGCTACAGCCGCAACATGGCTCCGGCGGATCGCGCGGCCTGCGAGGCTGAAGGCGGCACCGTGCAGCGCCGTGGCATGCTGGGCATGGAGCAATGCGTCCATGCCTATGCCGATGCAGGCAAGCAATGCACCGATTCCGCGCAGTGCCAGGGCAAGTGCGTGGGCAGTGCAGGCGCCGTCTCCCCCGACAAGCCTGCAAGCGGCACCTGCCAGGCGGACGACAGGCTCTACGGCTGCTATGCCGAAGTCAGGAACGGCAAGGCCGTCGCCGCGATCTGCGTCGACTGAGCGGCCATGAACTGGACCTTCGTTGCGCCCGTGGCCATGCTTGCGGGCTCCAATCTCTTCATGAACACGGCGTGGTATCTGCATCTCAAGATGCCGGGCAAGGCGCTGTGGGTGGCGATCGCCATGAGCTGGGGCATCGCCTTCTTCGAATATTGCCTGGCCGTGCCCGCCAATCGCATCGGCAGCCAGGTCTATTCGCTGGGGCAGTTGAAAGTGCTTCAGGAGGCCATGTCGCTCATGGCTTTCGTGCTGGTGGCCTGGGTGCTGTTCGGCCAGAAACCGGGCCTGAACGAGATCGTCGGCTTCGCATTGGTCGGGGCAGGAGCGTGGTTCATCTTCAAGGGCCCGTTCGCCTGAAGTGTTGCTTGACCAACATTCTTGAAGCCTGCGGGCGCAAGGACCATTTGCCAAGGTCATTTGGTAGAAAATTGGGCTCCCTTCGCGAGCCATCCGAAAAGGACTGAACGAACATGGAAACCCGCGCCGGCGATCCGGGAGCCTTTGCCCAATTCGATCTGTCGCGCGTCGACAGCCCCAGCTTTGTCGTCGATGCCGCGAAGCTGCGCGACAACCTGCGCATCCTTGCCGATATCGGTGAGCTATCGGGCGCCAAGGTGCTTTCCGCGCTGAAGGCGTTCTCGATGTGGTCGACCGCGCCGATCGTCGGAGAGTATCTCGACGGCGTCTGCACGTCTGGCCTGTGGGAAGCGCGCCTCGCCTCCGAGTTCTACGATGGCGAGATCGCGACGTATTGCGCCGCCTACAAGGAACAGGATCTCGATGAGATCCTGCGGCTTTCGGACCATGTGATCTTCAATTCGCCGATGCAGATCGAACGCTTCTGGGCGCAGATCGAGGCGGCCCGCGCGCGCGGCGAGGACTTCGACATCGGCCTGCGCGTCAACCCGATGCATGCCGAGGGCGAAGTGCCCAAGTACGACCCTTGCGCACCGCATTCGCGGCTGGGTTTCCCGATCAACCAGCTTACCGAAGAGCACGTCGAGCTGATCGACGGCATCCACATGCACACCCTGTGTGAGCAGGACTTCGAACCGCTCCGCCGCACCTGGGACAAGGCCTTCGATCATCTCGAGCCCTTCTTCGGCCAGCTCAAGTGGATCAACCTGGGCGGCGGCCACCACATTACCCGCTCCGATTATCAGCGCGACGAACTCGTCGAATTCCTGATCGACCTTCAGGAAGACACCGGCGCCGAAGTCTATATCGAACCGGGCGAGGCGGTTGCGCTCGATGCCGGGATTCTCGTCGGCACGGTGCTCGATACGTCGTTCAACGGCATGCCGGTGGCGATCGTGGACGTCTCCGCGACCTGCCACATGCCCGATGTTATCGAGGCGCCCTATCGTCCGGCCATGCTGGGCGAGAAGCAGGAAGGGGAGGGCGAGCCCGTGCGTCTCGGTGGCCCGTCCTGCCTCGCGGGCGATGTCATCGGTGATTACGTGCTGCCCGTCCCCGCCGAGGCCGGCGCGCGCTTCGCCTTCCTGGACCAGGCCCACTACTCGATGGTCAAGACCACGACCTTCAACGGCGTACCGCTGCCCTCGATCTGGCTGTGGGACTCGGAAACGGACTCGCTCGAATGCATTCGCCGCTTCGATTATGAGGATTTCCGCGGCCGCCTGAGCTGATTTCGGCTCGACCCGTCCCGCGATTGCCCCGCCCGGTCCTCGTTCCTTCGAATCGAGAGAACCGGCCGGGGCGCCTCTGCATTTAACCTCTTGAATCCCGCTGGTGCCGGTCGTCGTTTCTGGATGTGCGGCTGCGCTGAAATTCTTCGATCAACCGTCTGTAAAATGACGATAAAGATGAACGGAGAGGCTAGGTGAAAATCCGCGCAAATTCCTTATATGACGTTTCTGTGAAACGGACCTTTTTTCACTTGCGATTCAGCTTGGGAGCCCTATATCCCGCCCCTCGCTGCCCCATGGGGACTTCCAAACCGCAAGGCAGCTCTTGTCGTTAACAATTCCGTTTGGGGGTCCCTTGAGTTGCTCGAATTTCTTGACGCACCGGCTGTAGCGCGCGCAATCGCGCCCGACGAACCCGTTATCCTGAACCGCCCGCACGCTGCTGCGCGCGCGGCCCGTTTCTTCGCCACGAAGTTTCCGGGCAAGGCGCTCTATGCGGTGAAGGCGAATCCCTCGCCGGATCTCATCAAGATCCTCTGGGCCAACGGCATCACGCATTACGACGTCGCTTCCATCGGTGAAGTGCGCATGGTTCGGGGGGCACTGCCCGACGCGACCCTGTGCTTCATGCACCCGGTGAAGACCGCCAGCGCCATTCGCGAAGCCTATTTCGAACACGGCGTGCGCACCTTCAGCCTCGACACGATCGAGGAAGTCGAGAAGATCCTCGACGCGACCACCGATGCCGATGGCAATCGCGCCACGGACCTGCGCCTCTGCGTGCGCCTGCGCGTCTCTTCCGAATACTCGGAACTGAGCCTGGCCTCGAAGTTCGGCGTGGATCTGGCCGATGCGGGCGAACTGCTCCAGGCGACCCGTCAGGTTGCCGACTGGCTGGGCGTCTGCTTCCACGTCGGTTCGCAGGCGATGACGCCGTTCGCCTACGTCCAGGCACTCGAGCGCGCCCGCGCCGCGATTGCCGACGCCGGTGTCGTCATCGACATGATCGACGTCGGTGGAGGCTTCCCCTCGGTCTATCCGGGCATGGAGCCGCCGCCGCTGGAAGACTACTTCCAGGTGATCCACCGCCACTTCGAAGCGCTGCCGATCGCCTATAACGCCGAACTGTGGTGCGAACCCGGTCGTGCGCTATCGGCCGAGTACAGCTCGATGATCGTCAAGGTCGAGAAGCGTCGCGGCGATGAGCTTTACATCAACGAGGGCGCCTATGGCGCGCTCTACGATGCCGCGCACGTCGCCTGGCGCTTCCCGGTGAAGTGCATCTCGCGCGAGGCTGCCGTCGGTGGCGAGCGCTCGGACGATCTCCAGGGCTTCTCGTTCTACGGCCCGACTTGCGACGATGCCGACTTCATGGAAGGCCCGTTCATGCTTCCCGCCGACATCAAGGCGGGCGACTGGATCGAAGTGGGCATGCTCGGCGCCTACGGTGCGGCCATGCGTACCGCGTTCAACGGCTTCGGCACCGGCGAAGTGCTGAACGTCTCGGATGAGCCGATGGCGAGCCTCTACACCGGCGAACGCAAGGATCCGCGCGTCTCGGACAACGTGGTCTCGCTGCGCTGATTTAAGCGGATTGGTTATGAAAAGCCCGCCGGGACATGGTTCCGGCGGGCTTTTTTGATATCGTCGTCCCGGACTTGATCCGGGACCGCTGGCAGTTCTTGAGGCGATAGCTCGCGCCGTGGAATCCCAGCCGCAAGGTGGGCTGTTCACGGCCAGCGGTCCCGGATCAAGTCCGGGACGACGGCAGTTTCACGCCCTTACGCCTGTTTGAACAGCTCCTTGTAGACGCGCGGCTGGCAGCGCAGGAACTGCGGAGCAGCCTTGACTTGCGCGCCGAGGGCCGCAGCGGCGTGCCAGGGCCAGCGCGGATCGTAGAGCACGGTGCGGGCAAGGCCGATCATGTCTGCCTCGCCAGTGGAGACGATCGCCTCCGCCTGTTCGGGCTCGGTGATGAGGCCCACGGCGATCACCGGCATGGAGACGGCTTCCTTCACCTTGCGGGCCAGCGGCACCTGATAGTTCGGGCCGACCGGAATCTGCTGCCCGGCGTCGAGCCCGCCGCTGGAAACATGATAGGCCGCACAGCCCCGCGCTTCGAGCGCCTTGGCGAAAGCGACGGTCTGCTCGATGTCCCAGCCGCCCTCGGCCCAGTCGGTGCCCGACACGCGCATCGTCACCGGCCTGTCCGCCGGGAAGGCGGCGCGCACGGCGTCGTAGACCTCCAGCGGGAAGCGCATGCGGTTTTCCAGACTGCCGCCGTACCGGTCGGTGCGCTTGTTCGAAAGGGGCGAGAGGAACTGGTGGAGCAGGTAGCCATGGGCGCCATGGATCTGCACGGCATCGATGCCGAGGCGGGCTGCCCGGCGGGCAGCATCGGCAAAGGCGTCGCGAATGCGCGCAAGCCCCGCTTCGTCGAGCGCTTCCGGCGGGTTTTCGTCCGGCAGGAAGGGGAGGGTGGAGGCGGACACCGTCTGCCAGCCATTCTCGGCGCCCGGCGCTATCTGCTTGCCGCCGTCCCAGGGCTTTGCGGTGCTGGCCTTGCGACCGGCGTGCGCCAGTTGAATGGCGATCGGCATGTCGGACCAGCGGCGTACGCTTTCCAGCACTGTGCCCATGGCCTCCTCGGTTTCGTCGTCCCACAGGCCGACGTCGGCATAGGAGATGCGGCCTTCGGGACTGACGGCGGAAGCCTCGATCGTAAGAATGCCGGCACCGGACTGCGCAAGGTTGCCGAGGTGCATCGCGTGCCAGTCGGTCATCCGCCCGTTTTCGGCGGAATATTGGCACATCGGCGCGATGACGATGCGGTTGTCGAGGGTGAGGTTGCCGATGGTGATCGGCTCGAACAGCTTGGCCATGGAAGTCCTTCTGGTCATCTCGTCGCCCCGAGGGGGATGGGGAGGCGCATCGGAATGCGGGGGCGACCGGGTGAACTTGGGGACGGTCCGGCAAATGAAAAGGGCTCCACCGGCCTGCCGGGGAGCCCTTCGGGAAAGTTTTCGTTTGGCCTGCGAAAGGCTCAGGCGGCCAGGCGCATTTCCAGGCGTTCCCAGATTTCGACGAGCGCTTCGGTGAGGCTGCGCATCATGTCTTCGGTATGGGCCGGGCCCGGCGTGAACCGCAGGCGCTCGGTGCCGCGCGGCACCGTCGGAAAATTGATCGGCTGCACATAGGCGCCATATTCCGCGAGCAGGATGTCGCTGATCTTCTTGGCCTTGACCGGATCACCGACCATCAGCGGCACGATGTGCGTGGTGGAATCCATGACTGGCAGGCCCGCGTCACGGAACATCTGCTTCATCTGCGCGGCCGAGCGCTGCTGGCCTTCCCGCTCCGTGCTGGAACTCTTGAGGTGCTTCACCGAGGCGAGCACGCCTGCCACCAGCACGGGCGACAGCGAGGTGGTGAAGATGAAGCCCGGCGCGTAGGAGCGGATGCAGTCGATGACCTTCTGGTCGGCCGCGATATAGCCGCCCATCACGCCGAACGCCTTGCCCAGCGTGCCTTCGATGATGTCGATGCGGTGCGCGGCTTCGTCACGGTCGGTGATGCCGCCGCCGCGCGGGCCGTACATGCCTACCGCGTGAACTTCGTCGATATAGGTGAGGGCGTTGTACTTTTCGGCAAGGTCGCAGATCGCGTGGATCGGCGCGACGTCTCCGTCCATCGAATAGACCGACTCGAAGGCCACCAGCTTGGGCAGGGCCGGATCGGTTGCCGTCAGCAGTTCCTCAAGGTGTTCGAGGTCGTTGTGGCGCCAGACCCGCTTCTCGCAGCCCGAATTGCGGATGCCCGCAATCATCGAGGCGTGGTTCAGCTCGTCTGAGAAGATCACGCAGCCCGGCAGGAGCTTGGCGAGCGTGGACAGCGTGGCGTCGTTCGAGACGTACCCCGAGGTGAACAGCAGCGCGCCTTCCTTGCCGTGGAGGTCGGCCAGCTCGCTTTCAAGCTCGATGTGGTAGTGGGTGTTGCCGCCGATGTTGCGGGTGCCGCCCGAACCGGCGCCGACATCGTGCAGCGCCTCTTCCATGGCTTCGATCACCTTGGGGTGCTGGCCCATCGCAAGGTAATCGTTGGAGCACCAGACGGTGATCGGCTTGGGCCCATTGTGGCCGGCGAAGCAGCGCGCGTTAGGATAGGCGCCCTTGTTACGCAGGATGTCGATGAAAACGCGATAGCGGCCTTCCGAATGGAGGCGTTCGATCGCTTGATCGAAAATGTGTTCGTAGTTCACCTGGGCACTTCCTGCGTTCGCCTGTGAGGGACTTGCCGTCCTTGGGCTTTTACCCGTTGATGCGGCCAAATACATGATCGTTCGGGACATGGCCAGCCGCTTGTCCAGCTGGCAGTGATCGATCTTTTGCAAACCCGCTTGCAATGCCCGGCACGTTGCGGGGCTCATGTCCCGAAACCACGATCATCGCGGGGGCGGCGCGCTTCAGGGCCTTGATGGTCATCAGCCAGGACACCGTCCTGCGCCGCTCGTCGCCTTTGGCGAGAGTGGAGAAGGTGCGCGCCGGGGGGCGCTCTTCCACCCAGTTGGCATCGACCGTGGCCACGTCTCCGGTGAACAGGAATTCGCGGCCGTCCTCCAGGCGCATATAGACCATCATTGCGCGGTCCGGCAGGCCTTCCAGCGGGATGGCCACGACGCCCGGAGCGACCGCGCGCGGCTCGCCGCCGTCAAGGTCCGGAAGAGGTGCGGCCTCCGGCGAAACCAGCGCGGCATTGCCGCGATGGAACGGGCGGTCCAGCAGCACCAGCTTCAGCGCCGCAGTTCTGGCGCGGCCGTCGACGCGGTGCTGCGCGGCGATGTCGAAGTTCTGAAGGTCACGCTTTCGGGCTTCGGCGGGCGTGGTGCCGGCATCGATCAGGATCGGCGCCTGTCCCGGCACCACGGCTTCGAACGCCCGGACCGGTAGCCTGATGGGGCGAAGGCCGCTCCCCGCAGCGATCCTGTTGTAAAGCTCGGACCGATAGCCGAGCACTTCCTGCCGCAATTCCTCCGGCGCCGGCCCCGGAAGGCCGTCGGCCAGTTCGCGCAGCCGCGACATCGTGAGCGGAACGGGCCTGGCGCCGGGCGCACTGGCGTCGAACTGGAACCAGTAGAGCGGTACGCCGACAAGCAGCAGCAGAATGAGAAGCAGCAGATTGAATCTTGGCGTCAAAACCTTCCGCCTTCCGGCAACCCGTAACGCGCCAGCGCTTCGCCGTACGCTCCGGGGAACTCTCCCGGCCCGGTGAATAGCGCGCGGTCGGGTCGCTGGCGAGCGTATTCCTGCCCCTCGGTCAACTGGGCGATGCGCCGGGCAATGCCCTGGGCGCCATGGACGAAGCGCACGTGAGGGCCGAAAGCCTGCGCCAGCTCTTCCTCAAGCAGGGGGAAGTGGGTGCATGCCAGAACCAGCGTATCGATATCCTCGCCGCCCGGCATGGCGCGCAGGGCTTCGGCGGCACGGGCAATGGCGGCGGGATCGACCGGCTCTCCCCGGAGTTTCGCTTCCGCTGCCTCGACAAGGCCCGGGCCGCCGTAACGCAGGAGGCGCTTGTCGGCGGCGAATTCCTGTTCCAGGCGATCGACATAGGCCTGCCGGATGGTGGCCTGGGTGCCGAGCAGGCCGATAACGCCGCTCCGGGTCATGGCCGCGGCCGGCTTGATCGCGGGAACCGTGCCCACCACCGGCACTTCCAGCACTTCACGCACCATGCCCAGCGCGATCGTCGAGGCGGTATTGCAAGCGATGCACACGAGGCGAGGCGCAAACCGCTCCGTCATGCGACCGAGGAGACCGGCCACGCGCGCGGTGATCTGGGCTTCGGTCTTGGTTCCGTATGGCAGCCCGGCCATGTCGGCTGCATAGATTACCGGCGCCTGGGGCAGAACCTTGCGGAGTTCGGCAAGGACGGTAAGCCCGCCCACGCCCGAATCGAAAAGCAGGATCGGCGCGCCCGGATCGACCGAGGCTGCGTCCAATGGGGCAGGCCTGTTCGAAGTCGGGGACGACGCATGAAGAAGGGGGGAGGACATCGCTTTTTCCTGGATCTTGCTCTCTCTGTTAGTCGCTCGCCTCGGCAAAGAGCAATCGTCAATGCCGCAATTCGGCGCGACAAATCCGCTGAAGCCCGACAGAATGCTCCGGATTGGCGCGATCGTATGCGGCCATGCCGATTGCCCCACTGGCGAATTTTCACGCAGGCTCTAAGAAGCGGTCATGGATTGGATTCTCGCCCTTTTGCTGGGCTATGCCCTTGGTTCGGTGCCGTTCGGCCTGCTGATCACGCGGATCGCAGGCGCGGGGGACTTGCGCTCGATCGGGTCCGGTAACATCGGCGCGACCAATGTCCTGCGAACAGGCCGCAAGGGGCTTGCGGCGGCCACGCTGCTGCTGGATCTGCTCAAGGGCTTGGCCGCCGTGCTGATCGTTGCCCGCTTCTTTCCGGAATGGATCTGGCTGGCCGCGCTCGGGGCATTTCTCGGCCATTGCTTCCCGGTCTGGCTCGGGTTCAAGGGGGGCAAGGGGGTGGCGACGACGGCCGGCATCGCCTTCGGTCTCGCCTGGCCGATCGGGTTGGCTTATGCCGTGACCTGGGTCGGGCTCCTGCTCATCGTCCGCATCTCCTCGGTCGCCGGAATGACGGCGGCGATCGTTGCGCCGCTTGCCGCACTGCTGCTCGGTGAAAACACGGCCGCCGGCGTGCTGGCGCTTATCGCCGTCCTCGTGGTGTTCCTGCATCGCGAGAACCTCGCCCGCCTGCGCGCCGGAACGGAGCCGAAAGTGGGGAGCGGCAAGAAGCCGTGAGCGGGGACGGGGTGGCACCAGCGGAGAAACTCTCGGGAGAGGTGGAAAGCCCGCTCTCCCAGCAGGAAGCCTTCGCGAGGATTCGCCTCCTTCGTTCGCCTGACATCGGGCCGATCACCTACATGCAGCTGCTCGCGCGTTTCGGCGATGCGCGGGCGGCGCTCGATGCGCTTCCCGATCTGGCCGGGCGTGCCGGGCGGCCCTACGAAGCGGCCGCAGAGCAGCGGGTACAGGCCGAGATCGCCGCAACCCGCAAGGCTGGCGCGCGCTACCTTTTCCACGATTCGCCGGACTATCCCGATCTCCTCGCGCATTGCGAGGGGGCTCCGCCGATCCTCACGTTCCGGGGCGATCTTGCCATCCTCGCTCGTCCCGCAGTGGCGATCGTCGGGGCGCGAAATGCTTCGGCGGCGGCGGTGCGGCTCGCACGGGAATTCGCCCATGGCCTGGCATCGGCCGGCTTCGCCGTCGTCTCCGGCCTTGCGCGCGGTATCGACGGCGCGGCTCACACGGGGGCATTGGCGGGAGGGGCGACCATCGGCGTCATCGCCAGCGGGATCGATACCGCCTATCCCCCCGAACACGCCGCCCTGCAGGAGCGAGTCGCCTCCGAAGGCCTGCTCCTGGCCGAACAACCGCCCGGAACCGAGCCGCTCGCGCGCCACTTTCCCACCCGTAACCGCATCATAGCGGGCCTGGCCGCAGGTACCCTGGTGGTGGAGGCCGCGCCGAAATCGGGCTCGCTGATCACCGCGCGCCTGGCCGGGGAAATAGGGCGCGAGGTCATGGCAGTGCCGGGATCGCCGCTCGATCCGCGCTCTCACGGCTGCAACCAGCTCATCCGCGACGGCGCGGTTCTGGCGCAGTCGGTTGAAGACGTCATCGAGCTGCTTTCCGGCTTTGACGGCGTGCCCGGATCCCGGTTCCAGACCGAAGGGAAAGCGGCGGAACCGCAGGCCCCCTTGGAAGAGAGCGCCGAAATCACGATCGCTCACCTGCTCACCACGGCGCCCATCGCGGTGGATGAGCTGATTCGCCAATCGGGTACGAATGCGCCCTCCGTTCAGATGGCGCTGCTCGAACTCGAGATAGGCGGCAGACTGGTGCGGCATGCGGGGGGAAGGGTCAGTCTGGCCTGACAATGGCTGGCAGGACGATGGCGGGCAGGCGCGGAAACAGGGCCGAAATGAATATCGGGCACTTACCCGCTTGACGAGTGCCCCAATCGCTTCCCACCCTATGCGTACACGTATATGCGCGAAGACAGGGCGCATGTCGCTCAGGGGCACACAGAGTCTGAAAGAATGCAGCTAGTCATCGTAGAATCGCCGGCGAAGGCGAAAACCATCGAGAAGTACCTGGGCAAGGACTACAAGGTTCTCGCCAGCTACGGCCATGTCCGCGACCTTCCGCCGAAGGATGGCTCCGTCCGACCCGATGAGGGCTTCGAGATGGACTGGGAGCTTTACGGGGACAAGCAGAAGCAGGTGAAGGCAATCACCGACGCCGCGAAGGGGGCCGATCGCCTGATTCTCGCGACTGACCCTGATCGCGAGGGCGAGGCGATTTCCTGGCACGTGCGCGAGCTGCTGGCCAAGCGCAAGGCGCTGCCCAAGGACGTGCAGCGGGTCACCTTCAACGCCATCACCAAGGACACCGTCACCAAGGCGATGACCCAGCCGCGCGAGCTGGATCAGGACCTGATCGACGCCTATCTCGCCCGTCGCGCGCTGGACTACCTGTTCGGCTTCACGCTTTCGCCGGTGCTCTGGCGCAAGCTGCCGGGCGCCAAGTCGGCCGGCCGCGTGCAGTCGGTGGCGCTGCGCCTGATCGTCGACCGCGAGCGCGAGATCGAGGCGTTCACGCCGCAGGAGTACTGGTCGGTGGCGGCGCAGATGGCGCATGACGGCACCGACTTCACTGCCAAGCTGGTGGCGTTCGAGGGCAAGAAGCTCGACCGCCTGAGCATCGGCGAGGAAGGCACCGCGATGCGCGCCAAGGCCGCCGTCGAAAGCGGCGCCTTCAAGGTCGAATCGGTCGAGACCAAGCCGCACAAGCGCAATCCGCAGCCGCCGTTCACCACCTCGACGCTCCAGCAGGAAGCAGCGCGCAAGCTCGGCTTCTCGGCCAGCCAGACGATGCGGGTGGCGCAGACCCTCTATGAGGCGGGCGCGATCACCTACATGCGTACCGACGGCGTGCAGATGGACCCGAGCGCGATCTCGGCCGCCCGCGCGGCGATCACCGACCGGTTCTCGGGCCACTACCTGCCCGAGCAGCCGCGCATCTACCAGACCAAGGCGAAGAACGCGCAGGAGGCCCACGAGGCGATCCGCCCCACCGAGTTCACCAAGGACCGGTTCGGATCGGGCGACGAGGCGCGTCTCTATGACCTGATCTTCAAGCGCGCGATGGCCAGTCAGATGGCTTCCGCCGCGCTGGAACGCACCACCGTGACCTTGCGCGACGGCACCGGCCAGCACGAACTGCGCGCCTCCGGCCAGGTCGTGAAGTTCCCGGGCTTCCTGGCCGTCTACGAGGAAGGCCAGGACAACAAGTCCGACGATGACGATTCGGGCCTGCTGCCGTTCATGAAGGCGGGTGACATGCCCGCAAAGAAGGGCGTCACCGCCGAGCAGCACTTTACCCAGCCGCCGCCGCGCTTCTCGGAAGCGAGCCTGGTCAAGCGCCTGGAAGAACTCGGCATCGGCCGCCCTTCGACTTACGCGGCGACGATCCAGGTCATCAAGGATCGCAACTACGTCCGCACCGAGAAAAACCGTTTCTTCGCAGAGGAATCGGGCCGACTTCTCACCTCGTTCCTCGAGCGCTTCTTCCAGCGCTACGTTGCCTACGAATTTACCGCGGGCATGGAAGACGAGTTGGACGACGTTTCCGGCGGGCGCCAGGAATGGAAGGCCTTGCTCGAAGCCTTCTGGCGCGACTTCAAGCCGAAGTCTGACGAGGTCATGGAGAAAAAGCCCTCGGAAGTGACCGAGGCTTTGGACGAATTCCTTTCCGACTACCTCTTCCCGCCCAAGGCTGACGGCACCGATCCGCGCCTCTGCCCCAAGTGCGGCGAAGGCCGCCTGTCGCTGCGCGGTGGTCGCTATGGTGCGTTCGTCGCCTGCTCGAACTATCCGGAGTGCAAGTTCACCCGCAAGTTCGCGCAGCCCGGCGGCGCTGCGGATGGCGGCGAGGACGAAGGCCTAGGCAAGGATCCGGAAACCGGGCTTGAGATCGTGCGCCGTTCGGGCCGGTTCGGTCCCTATATCCAGCTCGGCGAGGGCAAGGAGGCCAAGCGCGCCTCGATCCCGAAGGATATCGACGAACTGACGCTGGAATGGGCGATCAAGCTGCTGAGCCTGCCGCGCACCATCGGTCCGCATCCGGAAACGGGCAATGATATCACGGCCAGCATCGGTCGTTATGGTCCCTATCTGACCCATAACGGCAAGTACGCACGCCTGCGCTCGACTGCCGAAGTGTTCGAAACGGGCATGAACATGGCCGTTACCAAGCTTGCCGAGGCGGCCGCTGGTGCAGGCAGTCGCGGATCGCGGGCGGCGGCGGAGCCGATCAAGGTTCTGGGCGCTCATCCGACTTCTGGCGGAGAGATCAAGGTGCTGGCGGGCCGTTATGGCCCATATGTCACCGATGGCACCACAAATGCCACGCTTCCTCGCGACCAGAAGCCGGAAGACCTGACGGCCGAGCAGGCGATCACGCTGATCGACGAAAAGGCCGCCAAGGGGCCCGCGAAGAAGAAGGCCCCCGCGAAGAAGGCAGCCGCCAAGAAGGCTCCGGCGAAAAAGGCCGCTGCCAAGAGCGATGGCGACAAGCCCGCTGCCAAGAAGCCCGCAGCGAAGAAGCCTGCCGCGAAGAAAGCGCCTGCGAAGGCTCCGGCCAAGGCCAAGAAGGAAGCCGCAGAATGAGCGACAAGATCGCCAAACACAAGCAGCCCTGGAAGCCGGAAGAGCTTCAGAAGCTTCAGACCCTTGCCGGAAAGGGCAAGGGTCTGAAGGAGATCGCCAAGGCGCTCAATCGTACCGAAGAATCGACCAAGGACGCCGCGCGGCAGCACGGTTTCTCCATCGCCAAGGCGCGCTGACGGTTACGGCCTCAGGCGATAGAGGCCGAACTTTCGCGTACCGATCACTACGCCCTCGTAGCGCTCATAGGAGCGTGCGAGGGCGCTGCGTATCAAGGCTTTGGTCGCAACGTTGGGCCGATTGGGGCGGCTCGATTCCGACAGCACGATCACGCCGGGGCGGCTGGCAAGAATCCGCCCGACTTCCGCGACCGGGTCCACGCCAAGGGCTGCGGCTTCGTTCATTGCATTGAGGTGGCTGGGATAGGCGAACCGGGTCGGTATGCAGGCGCCAGTCGTTCGATAGAGCGCGCTGTCGCCCTCGTAGATATAGAGGCATCGGCCGTGCAATTCGCGCTTCACCGCCGCGCTCGCCGTCTCGAAATCTTCGGCCGTACCGCGTTCGCGTATCTGCAAGGCGGGAACGACGAGTGCCCCGAGGAGCCCGAAACCCAGCAGCAGCCGTGCGTACCAGCGCTCGCCCGAATCGCGGCGTCCCAGGGCGGGGGCGGCCAGAACGCTCAGCGGTACCAGCACCGGCCCGAGGTAGTGATCGTACCAGGTTCCGAACGCCAGGAAGCCCAGCACCGCGACCAGCGCCCATATGCGGACGACGGTCAACATTACCGGGTTCTGCGGATATCGAGGCGCGAGGCGACGGGGTGCTAGCAATGTGGCCAGGGCGAAGGGGATGAGGGCCAGGCACTCCTTTGCCAGTTGGGCGAAGGCGTCGGCCTGATCGACGCCGCGGCCAAGGATCGAGAGGAAGTTGGCCTGGACGAACGCCTCGCCCTGGCCCAGCAGGGCATAGCCGATCCAGACCGCGAGGGTCGGGGCCAGGGCCGTGCCCGCCCAGGCGAGGCCTGCCAGTGCAAGCCGTGGCAGAGGCCAGCCTTGCCGATGTCCGCTGGCCAGCAGCAGAAGTCCGAAGCCGATTCCTTCGAAGACGACGCTGTACTTGATCTGCAATGCCACGCCCACGAGCAGCATTGCCAGCAGGCCGCGCGGGAACAGCGTCAGGGTGTTCGGGCGGCCGAAGGCTCCGAGCACCACGAGAGCCGCCAGCGCGACCGGGAGGTTGTAGAAAACCGGCGACTGGCCAAGCGCCACGTTGAACACCGGCTGGTACAGAAGATAGGCCAGCCCCGAGGCCAGCGCTGCGGCCGGTGGAGCTATGGTCCGCGCCATGCGCTCGATCACGAGGGCGGTCAGGATGGAAAAGACGAGGCCGACCAGCTGGTATGTCTGCACCGGATCGAACGGCAGGGCCGCCATGCCGCGATAGAGCAGGAACAGGCCGAAGGGCTTGCGATCCCAGATGTCCACGAAAGGCAATGCGCCCTCGACCATGCGCTGGCCGACGAGCAGATAGAACTGTTCGTCCGACTGAAATGCGGGCTTTCCGAACATCGGCAGCCGCAGTGCGAACCCGCAAATCAGATAGAGCAGCGGCGATGGGATTGCGGGCCAGGCGGTGGTGCGCGCGGCCGCGTCCGGCATCGTGGCTGTCATGGTTGCGCCCTTCGAGTTCCCGGCCAGGGAATGTCCGGGCAGGTGATTTCGAAGGGGGAATGCCGCGCCGAGATTGCGGTTTCGAGACTCGCTGCTTGGCTGCGGCAGTTACGAAGGCAGTTGTGGCTGCAAGGAGCCGGGCATCGACATCGGTCGCTGCCCGGTTCCGGTCAGCGTTTCGGCCGCGAAGTGCTGGTGCCTTTCGACGCATTCGGCCTGGATGTGGCCGCAGCGGGACGGGGCGGCGGCGGGGCAATGACCGGGGCAGGGGTCTGCACGGTTTGCGGGAGCAAGGTGAGCGTAGGGGTGGGCGCCTTGACCCCGCTGCGTGTCAGCGACCAGGCGATGTCGTTCGCGGTTGCCTGCATTCCTGCGAAGTTGAGGTGCCATTGCAGGCCCTGACTGCCGTCGTAGCCTTCCGGCGAACCGATCATCCAGGGCAGCGTGTCGCAGGGCGTATGCGCTGCCGAGGTCTGGTTCATTTCCACGACGATGGCGTTGTAGGCCTGGGCGACGCGGGCGGTGATTTCGGAAAGCCGCTGGCCGATGCGGCGGGTGGTCGCGGCATGTTCCTCACTCACGGGCGTCGCGGCGCAAAGCGATCCGGGCTGCGGCAGCGGCGTGAGATACTGCACGAAGACCAGTCTGGTGCGCGGCGCCACGGTGCGGATGCGACGCGCGATT
>NZ_JBJDRF010000059.1:0-30132 GCF_044987305.1 Novosphingobium sp. ZW T3_23 | reverse complement strand
TTCGGCGGCGCTGGCGCTGGGCGAAGCGCTGCGACAGACGGACAGCCTGCCGCAATAACCGCCCGACCGCAGCGAGCGCTGCCCTCTCGATGATCGTCGATGCGACGGAGCCAGAGGGCTCGTTCTCCGGCTCCATTGCATTCCACCGGCACAATGGCATAGGTCTAGACTAAACCATTGCCGGAGCTGCCATGATCGACCGTCGCCACTTCCTTGCTTCCGCATCGGTGGGGGCTGCCGTGGCCGCCGCCCCCGCCTTCGCCGGCGTATCGGGCGCTCGAAAGGCCGAAGGAGCGGGCGATCCCGCGCTCGCGGCCTTCATGGACAAGTATTTCGACACCCAGGTCGATGCCTCGCCCGAAACGGCGACGCAGCTTGGCCTGGATAGCGGCGCGCGCGCGGCGCTGAAATCCCGCCTCACCGTCCCGACGCGGGAGCGCGAGGAGCAGGACCGGGCCCGCACCCGCGCCGCCCGCGCCGAACTCGGCACCCTGAACCGGGCCGGGATGAGCACGCAGGATGGCATCTACTACGATACGATCGCGGCCAATCTCGACGGCGTCATCAGGACTTTCGCCATCCCTTACGGACAGGGCGGCTGGCCGCAGGTCTACCGGGTCAGCCAGGGCGGCGGCGCCTATCTGAATACGGCCGACTTCCTGGACAACCAGCACACCATCAAGACCGCCGCGGATGCCGAGGCCTATGTCTCGCGCGTTTCCGACTTCGCGGATGTGCTTGCCGCCGAGACGGACCGGATGCGCGAGGATTTCGGCCTGGGCGTGATCCCGCCGGACTTCATCCTGAACAAGACCATCGGCCTCCAGGCCGGAATGCTCGGCACGGCGGCGGGACAGTCCACGCTGGTCCAGTCGATCACGCGGCGCACCCAGGAAATGTCGATCCCCGGCGACTGGGGCGCGCGCGTGGAGAAGCTGGTTTCCGATCGCGTCTATCCGGCGCTCCAGCGCCAGAACGACGCCCTGAAGGCGGTCCTGCCGAAGGCCGGCCATGATGCCTCGGTATCCCGGCTTCCCCAGGGTGCGCAATATTACGCGAACAGCCTGAATTACATCACCACCACGCGGCTTTCCGCCGACGAAATCCACCGTATCGGGCTTGAGCAGGTTGCCGACCTCACCGCCCGCTCCGACGCGCTGCTGAAGAAGCAGGGCATGTCTCAGGGGACCGTGGGCGAACGCATGGCCTCGCTGATCGCCAACCCGGCGAACGTCTATCCCAATACCGATGCCGCCAAGACCGAACTGATCGCGCATCTGAACGAGCAGATGGCCGCGATGCAGGCCCTGCTGCCGAAGGCATTCGGCCGCCTGCCCAAGGCGGGCGTGGAGATCAAGCGGGTGCCGCCCGAAATCCAGGAAGGCGCATCGCAGGGCTACTACAATTCGCCCAGCCTCGACGGCACGCGCCCGGGCATCTACTGGATCAACCTGACCGACACGGCCAACTGGCCGAAGTTCGGCCTTCCCACCCTCACCTATCATGAGGCCATTCCCGGCCACCACCTGCAGATCGCCCTCCAGCAGGAAAGCGCCGCCGCGCCCAAGCTGATGAACCTGATCTTCTTCTCCAGCTACGGCGAAGGCTGGGGCCTCTATGCGGAACAGCTTGCCGACGAACTGGGCGCCTACGACAACGACCCGCTGGGCCGGGTGGGCTTCTACCAGAGCCTGCTGTTCCGGGCCGTGCGTCTGGTGGTCGATACCGGCATCCACGCCAAGGGGTGGAGCCGCGAACAGGCCATCCGCTACTTCATCGACAACACCGGCCGGGCCGAAGGCGGCGCCACCTCGGAAATCGAGCGGTACTGCTCCTGGCCGGGCCAGGCCTGCGCGTACAAGGTGGGCCACAACGAATGGCTTCGCCTGCGCGAAAAGGCGAAGGCCGCGCTCGGCCCGCGCTTCGATATCCGGAACTTCCACGATACCGCCCTGGCCGGCGGCGGCATGCCGCTGACAGTGCTGGAACGCGTGGTGGACAACTGGATTCTGTCGCAGAAGTCCTAAGGCAAGCAAGACCCTCCGCCTGACGGCGCGCCCGGCGCGGTCAGGCGGTAATTGCTGCTTAAGAGCAGGACTTTCGGTCTTCCGCCGCCCAGCCGATGGCGGTTTCCAGCAGGGTGACATATTCGGGCCGGCTGTAGGTTTCGGGCCGGTGGCCGATCGCCGAATAGAACATCCGCCCCTTGCCGATGCAGTTCGTCCAGGCCAGCGGATGATCGCCCATCCGCAAGTCCACGTTCATCGGCCCGACCGGGCTGTAGGTGCTCTCGTCCAGGCTCAGGACCACCTTCGCACCCGCCTTGCGCGGATTGGTGCTGAAGGAATACCATTCATCGGTCATCCGCCATTCCGCGGGAAGTCCGGCGGCAAGCGGGCTGGCGGTATCCACCGCTATCCGCGCTTCCTGGTACTGCGGGTTCATCGGGTGGCCCTTGAAACGGGCGCCGATCAGGCTGTCGGCATACCAGTCCCAGAAATAGGAGGGATCGCCGGCAGTTCCGTGAACGCCCACGAAGCCGCCGCCACGCTCCAGGAAGCGCTGGAACGCGGCGCGTTGCGACAGGGTGAGCACGTCGCCGCTTACGTTGTTCCAGATCACGGCGTCGAACTGTCCCAGCGTCCTGGCATTGAAAGCGCCGGCTTTGTCGGTGGTAACGAGATCCCAGCCCTTGCGCTGCGCCATGGCGACGAACGCAGCATGGGCGGCATCGACGGAGGGGCCGTCGCGGAACCCGTTGATCTTCTCGAACACCAGTATGTGGCGCTTGCCGGGCTTGAGCGTGAACACCGGCACGTCGTTGTCGTAGCGCGCGCACCGGGCCGCCCGGTCCGCGTCGGTGACGGGCAGCTTCCGCAAACGGGCATCGACGTCGGCCAGGGCGTCGGCCTTCAGCCCCGTGAACATCGAAGCCGAGCGCAGCGACAGGATCGCCGCGAAACTGGGCGGTGTCGTTCCCGCGAAACGCGCGGGCACCTTGTCGAGCGTGGAGCCCGCCGTCGCTTCGACGACCGCCTTGGCGGCGGGGCTGAGGAGAATGTCGATCAGCGGCGATTCGGCGGAAAAGGGTGCGTCTCGCAACGGGCAATCGGTTACCGGTTTGGCCATCGCGGGAAAGCTTGCCAGTACCCCGATCACCAAAGCCCCAGCCGCGATCAGCGGCGCACACTTGCGCATCAGATTCTCCCTCCCATGACACTATTTACGCGGCACGATAAGCAGGTCGGACGGAAAAGACCATGCACGTCGGCAACGATCGGTTCTTGCGGTAACCGGAGGGCGCCTGGTGCGTTTGGCGATGATGACCGAAACGATCCGGGCCTTGCAGGAGAAGATGGAAGCGGCCGTCCGCGCACTCGATTTCGAGGAAGCGAAGCGGTGCCGCGACCGGATCAACCTGCTGCGGGGCGGGGCGACGGAAGTGAAAGCAGAGGAAGCCGACATGTCGGGCCTCGCCCGCCAGAAACCGGGCGCCATGGGCCTCGGGACCAACCACCAGCGCAGGACGCCGCCTCTGGGTTGGACGCCGCCGCCCAAGCCCGACCCGATGACGAAGGGCCGATCCGCGCCGCGCGGGCCGCGCCGGAAATGACCGCCGACGCGCGGAACACGATCCTGAAACTCCTGGCCGCCCGCAGGCCGGATGAAACGATCTGCCCCAGCGAAGCGGCGCGGGCGATGGCTTCACCCGAAAGCTGGCGCAGCGACATGCCGACCATCCATGCCGCCGTAGACCGCCTGCTCGCCGAGGGACTTGTCGAACTGAGCTGGAAGGGTCAGCCGCTGGCGGCAAGGACCGGCCCCTACCGCATCAGGCGTTCGAACTCCTAGCTATCCCTGGTCGGATCGATCAGGAACTTCTCGCCCGTCGCCTTGCGCTCGTAGGCGCGCAGCACGTCGGGATCGAGCGCCTCGGCCAGGCCGATCACCCGCGTGTAATGGCTCGCGAAGGTCGTCTTCAATTCCTCGACCACGCGCGCGCGTAACCTTGCGGCGACCTCGGGCCCGGCTTTCTGGAGGAACGGGAACAGCAGCCATCCGGACACGCTCCACTGGAAACCGAACGCCATGCGATCCAGCGTGGTCGGTGACATGTCCAGCGCGCCATATATGTAGAGTTCCTTGAACACGGTGGAGCCATAGCGGCTGAACTCGGCCGAAGCCTTGACCGACGCGCGCTCCATGGCCCGCAGGATGTCGCTGCCCAGCGTCCCCCCGCCGATGGCATCGAACGCGATCGTCGCCCCGGTCTGCTCGACCGCGCTCGCAAGGTTTTCCGCGAAGTCCTTGTCCTTGCTGTTCAGGACGTGAGTCGCGCCGATGCGCCGGAGGATTTCGGCCTGCTCCTCCGAGCGGACGATGTTCACCAGCGGGATCCCGTCGGCAAGGCAGATCCTCTGGAGCATCTGGCCCAGGTTCGATGCGGCGGCGGTATGGACGATCGCCTTGTGCCCGCCTTGCCGCGCCGTCTCCACGAAACCCAGCGCCGTCAGCGGATTGACGAACATCGCGGCGCCATCGGCCGCCGTCGCATCCTCCGGCAAGGGAACCGCATCGGCCGCGCGGATGCGGCGATAGTCGGCGTACATGGCCCCGCCGATCATGCCGACGCGCCGGCCCTGGAGATGCGCCACCGCCTTGCCGGCCGCCACGACCGTGCCCGCGCCTTCATTGCCCACCGCCATCGACTGCCCCGCCCGACCGGCGACGGAACCCAGGCGCGCCTGCGGGATATCGAAGGAAAGGCCGCCCGCCTCCTCGCGCAGGCTCTGGAGGTCCGCCGGGCCGATCAGCAGCCCGATGTCGCTGGGATTGATCGGCGCCGCCTCCACGCGCACGACGATCTCGTCATCGGCGGGATCATCGATCCGGACGGTTTCCAGGGAAAGGCGGAGCCGCCCGTCCTGCACCGTCGATCTCAGCTCACGTCCTTCGAAACCCATGCTCATCTCCCATGCCGCTGCGGGCGGGTGCTCCGCTGCCTCAAACATAGGACGCACCCTCGGCGTCGCAAGCCTCGGCCGGCATTCACGCGCTTCACGGAATGGAAATGCCATATCGCCCCGGCGGCTGCCGCCATGCTTGATGCATGATGCATTCGGGGCCAGCTTCGAGCCGTAAGTCGGACAGGTGCAAAGCGCCGTTCCGACAGGGGCCGAACGGTAAACGTGCTGCCCCCGGAAACGGAAGCGCTTCGGGAGAGCATGGAATGCCGGCCTACCTTCAGGAACTGCGGGCACAATGGCGCCCCCTGCTGGCGGCGATCATCGGCCTGAGTTCAGGCTATTCGATCACCAATTACATCACCAGCATCATGGCGCCGCATCTCCTTCGCGAGTTCGGGTGGTCCAAGGCGGACTTCGCAGCGGTAGGCAGCCTTACGCTGGTGTGCGTGCTGGTATTCCCCTTCATCGGGCGACTGACCGACGTGGTGGGCGTGAAGCGCACCGCCTTCATCGGGGTCGTGGCCTGCCCGATCGGCTATGGGCTGCTCAGCCGCATGAACGGGGATATCCGCGTCTACATCGCCCTGTTCGTGGCGATGGGGCTCATCTGCATAACCACCACCGCAACCGTCTACAGCCGGGCGGTGGTGCAGCATGTCGTGCATGCGCGCGGCGTGGCGCTGGCCATCGTGGCATCCGGCCCGGCGGCCATGGGTGTTGTCGCCGCCCCGCTGCTCAACCAGTACGTAGAGGCGAACGGCTGGCGATCGGGCTACATGCTCGTCGCCGTGGTATCCGCGCTGCTGGGCGGCCTGGCGCTGCTGCTGATGCCGTCCGAGCGGCACCCCGCAGGAACCGACAAGCCCAAGCGGTCGGCGCGCAAGGACTATCCGGTCATCTTCCGCAGCCGCGCCTTCTGGATTCTCGCCGGTGCCATGCTGTTCTGCAATCTTCCGCAGATCATCGCCCTTTCGCAGCTCAACCTCGTCCTGCTCGACAAGGGCATCGAAACCGGCAGCATCGCCGTGATGATCTCGGCTTTCGCCTCGGGCACGCTGGCGGGCCGCTTCGCCTGCGGACTCGCGCTGGATCGGTTGCCGGCCCATCTGGTCGCCTTCGTGGCCATGGCCCTGTCATCCGTCGGTCTGTTCCTGATGGCCTCATCCCTGTCCTCGCCCATGATCGTAGCGATGAGCGTGGTGATGATCGGGCTCACTTTCGGCGCGGAGGGCGACCTCATCAGCTTCCTTGTCGCGCGGGCATTCGGCGTGCAGGTCTACAGCTCGGTCATGGGCATGATGACCGCGATCATCGCCGGGGCCGCGTCGCTGGGGGCGATCATGCTGAGCTTCACCTTGCGCGGTGGCGGCAATTTCGCGCCGTTCCTGGCGCTTTGCGGCGTCACGGTGCTCGTCGGTGCGGTCCTGCTGCTGTTCATGCCGAACCGCCCCGTGGAGGTGGCGGCGGGCTAGGAGGTCTGTTTGAAAATTCGCCGCAGGCGAATTTTGCGGCACCGGCCCCCATATTCCTCAGGCGCCCCCACCCTACCACCCAACGGTAGTATCCTGCGGGTGGTAGGGTGGGGGCGCGGGCCGGTGCCGCTCTAAAAATGCCCTTCAGGCATTTTTCAAACGATCTCTAAAACTCCAGCGGGATCGCGGCGAGCATGTCGGACGATGTCATGAACAGCGTCCGTCCGCCCTCCCCGATGGCGCAGTTGGCAACGGCCTTGCCCGTCTCGACCACTCCGAGCACGCGCCCGTCCGCACTACAGACGTGGACCCCGCCCGGACCCGTCGCGAAGACGGTCCCGCGCGCATCCACCTTGATACCGTCGGGCAGGCCCGGACGGCCCGCCGCATGTTCGGCACGCAGGTCCAGAAACCGCCTCCGTTCGCCCGGCATGCCCTTGGCATCCAGCGCATAGGCCAGCACCTCCGGTTGCGCTTCGTCCGAGAGGGACAAGTAGAGCGTGCGTTCGTCTGGCGAGAGCGCGACGCCGTTGGGCCGACGATGGCTCTTGTCCAGCAGGTCCAGCTTCCCGTCCGGAGAAAGCCGGTAGAGGCCGCACCACGGCACTTCCCGCAGTGTCGATTCGTCTCCGTCCGCCAGCCCGTATGTCGGATCGGTGAAGTAGATGGCGCCGGACTTCGCAACGCAAAGGTCGTTGGGGCTGTTCAGGCGCTTGCCCTCGAAGCGATCGACCAGCACGTCCCGGCGCCGGGATTCCAGGTCTATGCGCACGATCGCGCGCGATCCGCTGTCGGCCCCGATCAACCTGCCGCGCGCATCCAGGGCAATGCCGTTGAGGCCGGGCTCGCGTATGCTCGCGGGCACCGGCGTCCGGAGCCCCGAGGGGCGCAGGAACACTTCGACGCCCTTGGCCGCCGTCCAGCGATGGACCGTGTTGCTGGGCGGATCGCCGAACAGCAGGGCATTCTGGGCCGGAACCCAGACCGGCCCTTCCGCCCAGCGAAAGCCCGAGGCGAGGCGACGAACCGAGGCACCGGGCGTCACAATGCGGTCGAACGCGGGATCTAAGCGGCGTACGGTACCGAACGCGGGATCCGTCGCCGCCATTCCCGCCGCCTCCAGCCCGATCAGCTCCAGCAAAGGAGCCGCCGCCAGGCCGGCCAGCACCGCGCGGCGGGCGATCATGCCTTCAGCTCGACATGGCGACGTTCCGCTGCGGATCGGTAGATCGCCTCGATCAGGCGCATATCGGCCAGGCCTTCCTCGCCCGGCACGATCGGGGTGGCTCCGGTGAGCACGCACTCGGCCAGATGGTCGAGCTGCCCGACGAACTGGTTGCGCGCAGGTTCCGGCAGAGTTCGAGGCGTGGTGACGTTGTCCTTGCGAATGGTCATGGCCTGACCGGTGTAGGGCGTGGCAGGCTCCAAGGCGATCCAGCCTTGCGTGCCGATCACCCGATAGCCGTTGTGCGCCGAACTGTAGCTGGAGATGCAGTTGGCCTGCACGCCCGAGGGAAACCGCAGGACGAAGCTGACGCGATCTTCCACCGTGCGGAAGCGCGGATCGGAACGGTCGGTCGATTCCACCGCGCTGACTTCCACCGGCTCCTCGCCCGTGAGATAGCGGGCGGCGTTGAGGCTGTAGATGCCGATGTCCATCATCGAGCCGCCGCCCGACAGCGCCTTGTCGAGCCGCCATTGATCGGGCTTGATGGGAAAGCCGTGCTCGGCCGTGACAAGCCGGGTCGGGCCGACATGGCCGCCACGCGCCAGTTCTATCGCCAATCGGTTGTAAGGCTCGAACCGCGAGCGATAGCCGATCATCAGCTTCTTCCCGGCCTTGCGGCTGGCCGCGATCATCGCCTGGCATTCCGCCACCGAGGTCGCCATCGGCTTCTCGCAGAGAACATGCTTGCCCGCCTGCGCCGCGCGGATGCTGTATTCGGCATGGAGACTATTGGGCAGAACTACGTAGACAGCGTCGATATCCGGATTGTCGCGGATCGCGTCGAACTGGTCGTAACTGTAGCGGTGACTGGCGGGAATGCCGTACTGCGCGCCGTATTGCTCCAGCTTCGCGGGCGTGCCGCTGACCAGAGCGACGAGCCGCGAATGTTCGCATCCCGCAAAGTTCGGCATGATCTGCCGGGTGGCATAGTAACCCAGGCCGACCACCGCGTATCCGATCTTGCGCCCGGAATCTCGGGGTAAGGCGGCATGGGCCTGCCCCGCGAGTCCGGGCGCCAGGCCCAGAGCCGCAACCTTCGCGCCGATTCCAAGCACCTCGCGCCGCGTTCCCATCGCCATCGTCGGTTCCTTCGGAAAGATCAGGCTCTTGCCAAGCGTCCGGCCGCGATGGCGACCTGGGTGCGGTTGCGCACGTTGAGCTTTCGCATCAGCGCCGTCATGTGAACTTTGACGGTGGCCTCCGCCATGCCCAGTTCGTAGGCGATCTGCTTGTTGAGCAGGCCCGAACGGACGCAGCGCAGCACCTTGAGCTGGGTGGGCGTGAAATGAAGCGGCTCGGCCGGAGCCTCCCACACGGCGACATCCTGGCTGAGGGGAACCGTGCACAGATCTGCAACGAGGTGCATCTCTTTCTCTCCCTAAGGTGACTCGTTTCTTGTGGCGCCGCTCAAGGATGAAGAGACCCGCCGCGCCGAGTTCGTTGATCCCTGTGATACTGGAATCAGTCTGACAGGTTCAAGCAAAATTTTCCCAATCATACTAAAATATCTAGAATACACCGATCTTGGAGCTATAACCTGTCCAACAGATTTGATCGGCCCGGCCGCTTCGATCACCAAAGCGAAAACGCAACCAACGAACCCGCCGGCCAAAGCCGGTGCGGGAAAAGACAAGGGAGAGGCGAGGAATGGCGCCGTCATTTCATCGATCGCGGCCGTTCGGCAAACAGAGCGATCCGGCAGAACGATCTGGCCGCTCGGACCGGGCTTCATCAAGCGAATCGGTCCGCCGGTGACTCCTGAAGACATCAGGCTCGTCCTGTCGGCGATCGCCGGCATCGCCTTGTCGATCGCGCTGATCGTTCGCGGCAGGCTCCATCCCTTCGTCGGCCTGCTCTGCGGCGCCTTCACGGTAGGCATTCTGGCCGGAATCCCGCTGGAGGAAACCGCCAAGTCCGTCGAAAAGGGCGCGGGCACGATCCTGGGCGGCACCGGTCTGGTGGTTGCGCTGGGGCTGGGCCTCGGCGCGATGCTCCAATTGTCCAACGGTGCCGCCGGGCTGGCGCGCGCGGCGCTGCGGGTTTCCGGCATCAAGGGCGCGCCCTGGGCCAGCCTGTTCACCGCCCTGCTGATCGGCCTGCCGCTGTTCTTCGAGACGGGGCTGGTGCTGCTGCTGCCGATCGTCGCCTCTGCCGCCGCCGCTCTGCCCAAGGGGATGGACGACGACGAATCAAAGCTGCGCCTGATGCTGCCGGCGCTGTCAGGGCTTTCGGTGGTCCACGCGCTGGTGCCGCCGCATCCGGGGCCGCTGCTGGCGGTCAATGCCCTCGGCGCGAACCTGGGCCTGACGCTCGCCTACGGCCTGCTGGTGGGCATCCCCACCGCCATCATCGCCGGGCCGGTGCTCGCCCGCTTCACCGCGCGCGGGGTCAAGCTCAGCCCGCCCCTGCTCGCGCCCGAGACGATCGACATGGCGCCGCCGTCCGTCGGCCGCACCCTGACGGCCGTGCTGCTGCCGGTGGTGCTGATCGCGGCCGGTCAGGCCGTGGCGATGGCGCCCCCCGCGATCGCCGCACCGCTGGTGTGGCTGACCTGGGTGAGCGATCCGGTGGTCGCCCTGCTCCTCGCCAACCTCGTCGCCCTGCCGCTCCTGTTCGGGCACCGGCTCGGAGAGCGTCGCATCCAGGATTCGATCTGGCTTGAGGCCATGGCTCCCGCCGGCGGCATCCTGCTGGCGATCGGCGCCGGCGGCGCGCTGAAGCAGGTGCTGGTCACCGCCGGGCTTTCCGACATGCTGGTGCGGCTGGCGGGCGGAGGGGCGATCTCGCCGTTGCTGCTGGCCTGGGGCGTTTCGGTCTGCATCCGCCTCGCCACCGGCTCCGCCACCGTCGCCACCATCACCACGGCGGGCGTGATGGAAGGCCTCGTCGCCTCGTCGGGCGTTGCGCCCGAATGGATGGTGCTGGCCATCGGCGCCGGATCGCTGTTCTTCTCCCACGTCAACGACCCCGGCTTCTGGCTGGTGAAGAGCTACCTCGGCACCGACATGCCCGGCACGTTCCGCACCTGGTCGATCATGGAAACGGTGGTCGCGGTGGTCGGCCTGCTGCTGGTGCTTGCGGCGAGCAGCGTGATCTAGGCCGTAAACTCATAAATGGCACCATCGAGGTTTGAGGCAAAATGGCTCAGCGCAAGAAGGCAGGGCGCAGGAATATGTCGATATTTCAAGTCCTGCCGACGCCGCGATGGGCCATTTTGCGTCAAATCCGAAGGACGTCCAAATGGCTTCCATCTCGGACCAAAGCGACCTTGGACGGGCAACCAGCCCGCCAGGCAGTCGCTTCGGCCCGAGCTGTTCGCCATTTTGGACGCCTCGATGGTGCCATTTATGAGTTTACGGCCTAACTAAGGAGGGCGCATGAAGGGCAGGCAGAACCAGCGATGAACCAGGCGCGGCTTTCCGACCATGCCTATGCGGGCATCGTCGAGATCATCAAGTCGAAGGAACTGGAGGTCGGCGCGCGCCTGCCTTCGGAGGCGCGGCTGGCGGAGATGTTCGGCGTATCGCGCGCCATCGTGCGCGAGGCGCTGGTGCGCCTCGCCTCCGACGGCATCACCGAGGCGCGGCGCGGCGCCGGCTCCTTCGTGAAAAGCCGCCCTTCGGACCGGCTCGCCGCCTTCATGCCGATGAGCGAGCTTCCCTCGACGCTGGGCAGCTACGAAGTGCGCTTCGTGCTGGAGGCGGAGGCCTGCCGGCTCGCCGCCACCCGGCGCACGTCGATGGAGATGGCCCATGTCGAGGAAGGCATGGAGATGCTGCGCGAGGCACTGCTGTCCAACGCGCCCGCCCACGCCGAGGACATGGAACTCCACCGCCGCATTGCCGCCGCAACCGGCAATCCCGCCTTCCTCGTGGCGTTCGACGCGCTCTGGTCGGACGTGGAGAAGATCATGCGCGCCGGGGTCGATATTTCCCGCTCGCGCCCGCCCGAGGTCATCGCCACTATGCTGCGCGAGCACGAGGTGATCGTCGACGCCATCCGGGCGCAGGACGCCGAAGGCGCGGCCCTGGCCATGCGCTGGCACCTGTGGGAAGGCCGCCGCCGCCTTATGCCCTAGGCGGCGATCGGCCCCTAGGCCTTAGAGCCCGACTCAGGCCGGGCGCAGTTCCCGCAGCACCCGGTCGCGCAGGATTTCGGGCGCTTCCTCGCTTGCGAATACCACCACCTGTTCGCCCGCCATCGGCGCTTCGAGCGTGGCGAGCTGGCTGTCCAGCAGGCTTGGCGGCATGTAGTGGCCGGGGCGGTTGCCGAGCCGCGCGAACAGGTTTTCCCGGCTCGCCTCCAGCAGCACGAACCGCGCTCCATCCCCGATCGCCGCCCGCAGGCGATCGCGGTAGGTCAGGCGCAGGGCCGAGCAGGCAACCACCACGCGCCCGTCCCGCGAGACGGCTTCGGCGGCAGCACCGCCCAACCGGTCCAGCCAGGGCCAGCGGTCCGCGTCGGTCAGGGCTTGGCCGGCGCGCATCTTCTCCACCGCTTCCGGCGAATGGAACATGTCGCCTTCCAGAAACACGCAGTCGAGCGCTTCGGCCAGCAAAGCACCCAGCGTGGACTTGCCACAACCGCTGACGCCCATGACGATGATAGCGCCGGGAACATCGGCGGCGCTTCCTGAGGATTTTGGCAAATCGGGGTCCTTGCAGCCCGGCGACGGCGCAAGGCCCATCGCGATGATGGCCGAGCTATACGGGCGCAGACTGTCTGCTGGGAACTACGACCTTTGTCGCAAGTGCCAAGCCCGACCCCGCGCATTAGCAAAGGGCGACAAAGAGAATCCGGCAGGGAGACGGCAATGATCGGACGGGGCGCATTGATGACGGCACTGCTGGCGGCGACTGCGCTTGTCCCCCACACGGGCGCACACGCTGCCGGAACTTCCGTCTTCCCCGTCGCGCCCAACGAGCCTCGTGCCGTCACCGTGAAGGCCGCAGGCGACGGCCGCACCGACGATACCGCCGCGATCCAGGACGCACTCGACGCCGCGACCGACAGGGCACGCGATTCGGGTGGCCACGGCATGGTGCTGCTGCCATCGGGTCGCTACCGCATCACCCGCAGTCTGATCGTGCCTCCAGGCGTGCGGGTCTACGGCTTCGGCCAGGAACGCCCCACCATCGTTCTCGCACCGCGCACGCCCGGCTTCCAGAAAGGCGTCTCGACGATGATCGTCTTCGCCGGGGGAGACCAATACGCGGTCGGCGACGTGCCCGTTCCAGTGCCCACCGTGGTTCCCCGCGACAAGATCGTGCGCGATGCCAATTCCGGCACGTTCTATTCGGCCATGAGCAATCTCGATATCGAGATCGGCGAAGGCAATCCCGCCGCCGCCGGCGTGCGTTTCCGCATGGCCCAGCACGCCTTCCTCAGCCACATGGACTTCCGCCTGGGTTCGGCCTTCGCCGGTGTCTACCAGGCCGGCAACGTCATCGAGAACGTCCACTTCCACGGCGGCCGCTATGGCATCGTCACCGAGAAGACCTCTCCCGCCTGGCAGTTCACCCTGCTCGATTCCAGCTTCGACGGGCAGCGCGATGCCGCCATTCGCGAGCACGAGGTGGGCCTGACTATGGTCAACGTCCTGATCCGCGA
This sequence comes from Novosphingobium sp. ZW T3_23, assembly GCF_044987305.1. Taxonomy (NCBI): domain Bacteria; kingdom Pseudomonadati; phylum Pseudomonadota; class Alphaproteobacteria; order Sphingomonadales; family Sphingomonadaceae; genus Novosphingobium; species Novosphingobium sp. ZW T3_23. Next base: position 16,855 of record NZ_JBJDRF010000059.1, on the reverse strand, counting down.
CACGCCGGTGGGGATCGAGGTCGATCGCGGCTACGGCGATTCCCTCTGGGGCAAGGACGTCCGGTTCGAGAACGTCAGCAAGGCGGGCGTGGTCATCTCGAACGAGAACAACGTCTTCACCCAGATTGGCTTCGAGAACGCGCTCGCCAGCGGCACGCCCGTCTTCGCGCGCTTCCGCGACAGCGGCCGGACGGTGGCGGGCAAGGGCCCTGCCTACAAGGTTTCGGCCTTTTCCTATGGCCTCGCCGTACCCTCGCTCGGCAGCGACGGCGCCTATGCGACGAAGGCGGATATCGAGGGGCTTCCCGCCCTGCCCGCCCCGCGCAAGGGTGCGATCCGCGATCTGCCGCCAATGACGGAATGGGTCGACGTGCGCAGTCAGGGCGCCGTGGGCGACGGTACCGCCGACGATACGGCAGCCATCCAGCGGGCGATAGACGCGAACCGCGTGGTCTATTTCCCGGCGGGCTTCTACAAGGTGACCAACCGCCTGACCCTGCGTCCGGACAGCGTGCTGATCGGCCTCCATCCGGCGATGACGCAGCTCTATATCCCGGACGGCAATGCCGCCCATGCCGGGCTTGGCGCGATCCTGCCGATCCTCGAAAGCCCGCGCGGGGGTGACAATGTACTCTCCGGCATCGGCCTGTTCACCGGCCGCGTCAATCCGCGCGCCAGCGCGCTCCTCTGGCGCTCGGGCGAGAACAGCCTGGTCGAGGACGTGAAGATCATGGGCGGCGGCGGCACCCCCACTGCCGACGGCAAGCCGCTGGGCTCCCTCTCCGCACGCAGCGGCGATCCCGTCGCGGACGGCCGCTGGGACGCGCAATATCCCAGCATCTGGGTGACGGACGGCGGCGGCGGCACTTTCGCGGACGTGTGGAGCCCGAACACGTTCGCCCAGTCCGGCTTCATGGTGACGGACACCAAGACCCCCGGCCACGTCTACGAGATGTCGGTAGAGCATCACGCCCGTAACGAGATCGTGCTCGACAATGTGGAGAACTGGGAGTTCCTGGCGCCGCAGACCGAGCAGGAAGTGGGCGACGGCCCGGACGCGATCTCGCTGGAGATCCGCAATTCGCGCAATCTGCTGTTCGCCAACTACCACGCCTATCGCGTGACGCGCAGCTATCACCCGGCGCGCAGCGCCGCGAAACTGTTCAACTCCAGCGAGATCCGCTTCCGCAACGTCCACGTCAATGCCGAGAGCGGCTATGCGACCTGCGACGACGAAGGCTGCGGCACTTTCCTGCGCGCCAGCAAGTACCCGTTCGACAACGCGATAGAGAACGTGACCGGCAAGAGCGTCGTGCGCGAGCGGGAATTCGCCAGCCTCGATATCGGTAAAGCCGACGCCGCTGCCCCCGCCGCCGTGACATCGTCCGGGCCCGTCGAGAAACTGGCCGACGGCTTCTGGTCGATCTCCGGCGCCGCCACCGACGCCAAGGGCGCGCTCTACTTCATCGACCGCCGCTTCCAGCGCATCCATCGCTGGACCGGCGAACGCGGGCTGGAAGTGGTGCGTGACAACGCGCTCGATCCGGTGAACCTGGCAGTCGATGCATCCGGCCACTTGCTGGTGCTGTCGTCGCTCGGCGCCAAGGGAGGCGTCTATTCGATCGATCCCGCCGGTCCCAAGGATCAGGTGACCGTGATTGCGCCGACGCCCGTGGGAGGAAAGTCCACGGCGCGCACGTTGGTGCCGGTCAACTGGTGGATCAACGGTGAATTCCGCGACCAGCTGGACCACAAGACCTACCAGTTCACCACCCTGGCCGAACTGTTCGCGCAGGACGCCGGCTCGGCCAAGGCCCAGGAATATGTCTCGCCCGACGGCAGCCTGGCGCTTCCGGCGTTCCGCGTCTGGCAGCAGGGGCCGGTCGATCATGTCGGCTGGCGCTGGTCCAACAGCCTGAACGCGAACGGCCTGATCTCCGGCCGTACCGGCGAGCGGATCTTCGTCACCAACGGCTCCGAGAACGTGACCTATAGCGCCGCCATCGGCCAGGGCGGCGCCTTGCGCGATCTCAAGCCCTTCGCCCCACGCGGCGGAGAGAGCGTCGCGGTCGACCGCCAGGGCCGGGTCTACGTCGCCAACGGGCAGGTCTATGTCTACGGGCCGGACGGCCGCGAGCAGCGCCGCATCGATGTGCCCGACCGCCCGCTCCAGATCCTGTTCGGCGGGACGGACGGCAACACGCTGTACATCCTGACGCACCACGCACTTTACGCCGCGCATCCATGACCGATCGCTCGGCAAAGATGCGCGCGGACACGACGAACGAACAAGAATGGGAGGGCCTCCCCGCCAGGGGAGGCTCGCAGTAAATGGGGAAGGGATCGATGAAAATGAGGACAATCATTCGCCGCCAGCGCGTTGGGGCCAACCTTGGGGCCAGCCTCGTCGCGCTCGTGGCCGTTTCGCTCGCGGGTGCCCAGCAGGCGCAGGCCCAGGAACAGACCCCGCAGCAGGCCCCGGAGCCTGCGGCGGTCGCAGAGGCCCCGGCAGAGCCTGCTTCCGACCGCCAGGCGGCGGAAATCGTGGTCACCGGCTCGCGCATCACCACCAGCGGCTTCAACGCGCCCACGCCCACCACGGTGATCGGCCAGGAGCAGATCAACGCCAACGCCCAGCCGAACATCTTCACCACGATCGCCCAGTTGCCCTCGCTCCAGGGCTCTACCGGCGCCTCGACGGGCACGTTCAGCACGTCGAGCGGGCAGCAAGGCCTCAGTTCCTTCTCGCTGCGCGGCCTTCAGCCGATCCGTACGCTGACCCTGCTCGACGGGCAACGCGTCGTCGGCGCCAACGTGACCGGCGTTCCCGACATTTCCATGTTCCCGCAACTGCTGGTCAAGCGCGTGGACGTGGTGACCGGCGGCGCTTCCGCCTCCTACGGCTCGGACGCAGTCGGCGGTGTCGTCAACTTCATCACCGACACCCATTTCGAGGGCTTCAAGGGCAACATCCTCGGCAGCATCACAAAGTATGGCGACGATGAAACCGTGCTGGTCCAGGGAGCCTGGGGCAAGTCGTTCCTCGACGACCGCCTCCACGTTGTCGTCAGCGGCGAGTACGATCACGAGGGCGGCGTCGGCGCGGGCGATTTCGGCACCGATCTTGCCGGCAGCCGCGACTGGTATCGTGCCACCACCCTGATGAACACCGGCCAGACCAACAACGGCCTGCCGCAGTTCAACTATCGCGACTATGCGCAGCCCTACCAGTATGCCCGCTACGGCCTGATCAACAACGGCCCGCTCCAGGGCATCGCCTTCGACGCCAACGGCACCCCCTACAACTTCAACTACGGCTCGAACGGACAGCCGCTGGGCAACGGTCAGGTCAGCAACTGCTTCCGCGGCAACAGCTTCTGCGAAGGCGGCGATCTGTCCGGCGCGCCCGGTTCGGGCGCCTCGCTCAAGTCCGCGCTCGAACGCATCAACGGCTACGGCCGCATCGGCTACGACTTCGCGGAGAACAACGAAGCCTACGTGACCGTCAACGTCGCGCAGGTGAAGACGAACAACCAGCCCAGCCCCGGCTACAACCGGGGTTCACTGACCGTGCAGTGCGCCAATCCGTTCCTGCCGCAGCTGGTACGCGATCGCTGCGCCACGGCGGGCATCACCAGTTTCGGGTTCGGCAGCGCCAATGCCTCGTTCCCCGATCCGCGCGTCTATACCGACCGCAAGCAATACCGCTTCGTCGGCGGCCTGAAGGGCGCGTTCGAGCTGGCCGGCACAAACTGGAACTACGATGCCTACTACCAGCACGGCACCACCATCTCGGACATCAACGTTCGCGACATCGTGCTGCAGAACCGCTACGTCGCGGCGACCAATGCCATCGCCCTCAACGGCGCCATCGTCTGCGCCGATCCGGTGGCACGCGCCAACGGGTGCCAGCCGATCAACATCTTCGGCAACTTCGCGCCGTCCGCCTCGGCTCTCGCTTACGTCGCGCCGCATGAGAACGGCCCGTTCCAGCACACCAAGCTGAAGCAGGACGTCGTCAGCGCGAACTTCTCGGGAAATCCCTTCGATTCCTGGGCGGGCCCGGTCTCGGTGGCGTTCGGCGGCGAGTATCGCCGCGAGTTCTATCGCGTCAACGCCGATCCCTATGGTGCCGGCGTGTCCGACATCAGCCCCAACAGCCCGGAATACCCGGCCGATCCGCTGCTTAACTCCACGTTGGGCAGCAACTGGGCAGCGGGCAACTACAAGAACGGCAGCGGCAAGTACGAGGTCTACGAAGGCTACCTGGAAGTCGACCTGCCGCTGCTCAACAGCGACGACTTCGGCCGCGCCAACCTGAACGGCGCCGCCCGCGCCACGCACTACAGCACGTCGGGCACGGTCTGGACCTGGAAGGTCGGCGGCACCTGGGACACCCCGCTCGACGGCGTCCGCCTGCGCGCGGTCACCTCGCGCGATGTGCGCGCGCCGAACCTCTCCGAACTCTTCGCCGCCCCCACCGTCACCACGGTGCCGAACTTCAACGACCCGTTCAACAACCAGGCAGTGCAGATCTTCCAGAACACGATCGGCAACCCCGACCTGAAGCCGGAAGTGGCGCGCAACACCGAACTGGGCATCGTCCTCTCGCGTCCCTCCTGGCTGCCGGGCCTCAGCCTCTCGTTCGATTACTACCACATCAAGCTGGACGGCGTGGTTTCCACCCTTTCGGCCGACCAGATCGTGCGCTTCTGCTTCGACGGCAACCAGGCCTTCTGCGGCGGCTTCCAGCTGGACGGACCGCAGGGCACCAACTTCGTCAACGTCCAGCCGTTCAACCTCGCCTCGTGGAAGACCAGCGGCTTCGATATCGAGGCCAGCTACCAGTGGCAGCAGCCGCTGGGCCTGCCGGGCAACTTCACCGTCCGCGCGCTGGCCACGCACATCCAGAAGTTCATCGTCAGCGCCGGTATCGCCGGCGTCGATCCGATCGACCAGGCGGGCAACAATGCGGGCGCCACGCCCGACTGGAAGTGGCTGGCGGTGCAGACCTACGACAGCGACCGCTTCAGCCTGACCGTGCAGGAACGCTGGATCAGCGACGGTACCTTCGGCAACCAGTACGTCGTCTGCCAGACCTCCTGCCCGGTTTCCACCGGCAACCATCCGACGATCGACTACAACACCATGAAGGGCGCCTTCTACGTGGACATCGGCGCGACCTTCAAGTTCAACGAAAACCTGCAACTCTACGGCAAGATCGACAACCTGTTCGACAAGGATCCCACCGCCTCGCCGCAGACCAACACCGGGCTCGACGTGAACCCGGCGCTCTACGACACCCTGGGGCGGATCTACCGCGCGGGTGTTCGCTTCAATTTCTAACCCTGCGTTAGCCCTCTGGCGTCGTCCCGGACTTGATCCGGGACCGCTGGCGGTGAACGGCCCACCTTGCGGGCCGGCGCCATTGTGATAGCGCTATCAGACTGAGCTGGGCTGTTCCTGGCCAGCGGTCCCGGATCAAGTCCGGGACGACGTTAATTCCGACGACACTACCGACCATACTACGGAGATAACTACCGATGCGTGCGATCCTCGGAGCTTCCACGGCATTGCTGGCCCTGATGGCCGCTGCGCCGCTCGCCGCATCACCGTCCGTCTACAGCGCCATGCCGGATGAGCCCGCCGCCGTCACCGTTTCCGCCATCGGCGACGGCCGCGCGGACGACACCGCCGCGATCCAGCAGGCGATCGACAAGGCCGCGCAAGGCCCGGCGGGCAAGGGCGTCGGCGGCGGCATCGTGTTCCTGCCCCAAGGCACCTACCGCATCAGCCGCACGCTGTTCCTCTGGCCGGGTGTGCGCATCTTCGGTGTGGGCGGGAAGCGCCCGGTCATCGTGCTCGGCGCCAAGACCCCGGGCTTCCAGCGCGGCGTGGCGCACATGCTCGTCTTCGCAGGCTCGGCGCGGGAACGTGATCCCAAGGACAAGCGCGAAGTGGCCTTCCCGCCGCCCGGCTCCGTGCCGTTCAACAAGGATGTGGCAGACGCCAATCCCGGCACGTTCTACTCGGCGCTCGGCAACATCGACTTCCGCATCCTGGACGGCAACCCCGCCGCCACCGCGATACGCTTCCACTCGGCCCAGCACAGCTTCGTCAGCCATGTCGATTTCGACATCGGCTCCGGCCTTGCCGGGCTCTACCACGTCGCCAACGAGGCCGAAGACCTGCACTTCCGTGGCGGCCGCTACGGCATCCTGGCGGAAAAGCCTTCCCCCGCCTGGCCCTTCGCCTTGGTGGATTCCACTTTCGAAGGCCAGCGCGACGCCGCCATTCGCGAGCATGAAGCCGGGCTGACGCTGCTCAACGTCTCGATCCGCGACACGCCCGTCGGTATCGAGATCGACAAGGGTTATGGCGACTGGCTCTGGGGCCAGGACGTGCGCTTCGAGAACGTCTCGAAAGCCGGCGTGATCGTTTCCAACGAGAACAACGTCTATACCCAGGTCGGCTTCCAGAATGCACTGGCCACGCGCACCCCGGTTTTCGCCCGCTTTCGCGATAGCGGCAAGACGGTGCCCGGCAAGGGCGAGAGCTACAAGGTCGCCTCCTTCACCCACGGGTTGACGCTGCCGGCGTTCGGCAAGATGGGTGAGTACCGCACGCAAGTCGATGCCGCGTCGCTCTCCGCCCTGCCCGCTTCTTCCGCCTCGGTGATCCGCGCATTGCCGCCGGTTTCCGAATGGGTGAGCGCCCGCACGCTCGGCGCGAAGGGAGACAACCTGACCGACGATACCGCCGCGCTCCAGAAGGCGATCGACACGCACCGCGTGGTCTATCTCCCCTCCGGCTTCTACAAGGTGAGCGACACCCTGCGGTTGCGCCCGGACTCCGTGCTGATCGGCCTCCACCCCAGCCGGACGCAGATCGTCCTGCCGGACGGGTCGGCGGGTTACGCGGGGATCGGCGCGCCCAAGGCGCTGGTCGAAAGCGCGGCGGGCGGGGATGCGATCGTCGCCGGGATCGGGCTCGACACCAGTGGCAACAATCCGCGCGCGACGGCCCTGCTGTGGAAGGCAGGTGCCCGCTCGATGGTGAACGACGTCAAGTTCCAGGGCGGTCACGGCACCAACCGATTCGACGGCACCCGCACCGATCCGTACAACAACAACGCCACCGCCGATCCTGACGCATCGCGGCGCTGGGAGGGGCAATACGCCAGCCTCTGGGTCACGCAGGGCGGCGGCGGCACGTTCGCCAATGTCTGGAGCCCCAGCACCTTCGGCCATCCCGGGATCCTGATCTCCGACACCAAGACCCCCGGCCGGATCATCCAGGCCTCTGTGGAGCACCACGTCCGCACCGAGATCGGCCTGAACCGCGTATCCAACTGGGAACTGCTCGCCCCGCAGACCGAGGGCGAAGCCGGCGAGAGCGGCGATGCGGTCGCGCTGGAGATCCGCGATTCCAGCAATATCCTGGTCGCCAACCTCCACGCCTATCGCGTCACCCGCACCCGCAAGGCCGCGCCCGCCGCCGTCACGCTCTACAATTCGCACGATATCCGCTTCCGCAACGTCCATGTGAACGCCGAAAGCGGGCTCGGCACCTGCGACGAAAACGGCTGCGCCACGTTCCTGCGCCTGACCAAGTTCCCCTACGAAAACGCCCTGCGCGATGTGACGCACGGCCTCGACGTGCGCGAACGCGAGTTCGCGGTGCTGGACGTTACTGCTTCGCCCGCCCCCGCCGTTCCGGCCAGCTTCGAAGGCGCACAGGTCGAAAAGCTGGCGGACGGTTTCCACTCTATCGGCGGCGGCGCGGTGGATGCGGCGGGCAAGCTCTATTTCATCGACCGGCATTTCCAGCGCATCTGGAGCTGGTCGGACCAGGGCAAGCTGGAGATCGTGCGGGACGCCACGCTCGATCCGGTGAACCTAACGGTGGACCGGTCCGGCAACCTGCTGGTCCTGTCCTCGTTCGGCCGCAACGGCACCGTCTACAGCCTGAAGCCCGGAACGCCCGATACCGAACTGACCGTGATCGCACCGCGCCCGGCCCAAAGCACCAGCGGCGCGGCGACGGTGCTGCCGGTGAACTGGTGGATCAACGGCGAGTTCAAGGATCAGATCGATCCGAAGACTTACCAGTTCACCACCCTCGCCGAGCTGTTCACCCGCAACATGGCAAAGCCGCAAGCACAGGAATATGCCTCGCCGGACGGCAGTGTGGTCCTGCCCGCCTGGCGCGTTTTCGCGCAGGGCCCGTCCGACCATCGCGGCCTGCGCTTCTCGGACTCGCTCGACACTTACGGCTTCGTCCAGGGCAAGCCCGGCGAACGCGTGTTCCTGACCAACGCCTCGGAGAACCGCACATATAGCGGCATCGTGGGCGCGAAAGGCAGCGTTACCGGCCTCAAGCCTTTTGCCGAACGTGGCGGCGAAGGTGTCGCCAGCGATGCCAGCGGCCGCGTCTATGTCGCTAACGGGCAGGTCTTCGTCTATTCCCCCGAAGGCCGGGAGATCGGGCGGATCGACGTGCCCGAACGGCCGCTGCAACTGGTGTTCGGCGGTGAGAATCGCAGCACGCTCTACATCCTGACCCACCATGCGCTCTACGCCGCGCGGATAAACCGGTGATGCGGGTGATCCGCGCGCTGTTGGTGCTCATCGCGCTGGCCTTTCCGGCGAGCGCATGGGCCGATCCGCAGTACCGGCTGCTGGTCCTCGCCATCCCGAACAAGTACCACTACGAGTACATTCCGATAGCGCGCGACAGCCTGGAACACCTCGCCCGGCTCCACGACTTCGAGCTTACCTACACAAATGATCCAACCACATTCGAAGGCGACCTGACGCGCTATGCCGCCGTCATGTTCCTCAACACGCCGGGCGAGGAACTGAACCCGGCGCAGCGACAGAACTTCGAGAGCTACATGCGCGGGGGCGGGAATGCGATCGTCGTCCACCGCGCCCTGATCGCGAAGCCGGACGCCTGGCCCTGGTACGAAAAGCTGGTCGGCCGCAGCTTCGTCATTCATCCGATGTTGCAGACCGGCGTCGTCACCGTGACCGACCCCGGCTTCCCGGCGACTTTCGGCCTACCCCGGCGCTGGATCTGGAGCGACGAGTTCTACGTCACCGCCAACCCGCACAACGTGAAGATCGAAACCGTGCTTCGCGTCGACGAGAGCAGCTACGATCCCACCCGAATCTGGCCGGGACAAGTCGCGAGGCCGATGGGGGACCATCCGGTCGCCTGGCAGCACCAGTACGAGAAAGGCCGGGTCTTCGTCACCACGCTGGGCCACAGCGGCGAGGCCTATCGCGACCCGCAGTACCTCGCCCACCTGATGGGCGGCATCTACTGGGCAGCCACCGGCCTCGGCCAGCAGCGCTGAGACTCGTCAGGGTTGGTCCTGAAGGGAAAATATCCGAGACGCCGGCGTCCACTTGCTTCCCGAAGACCAAGGCAGCGGGAGCTGGAACTGATCCATCAGGCTTTCCCATGCCTGCACCTGCGGATCGGCCGCGTCGGCCGCCGCTTTCCGGGCCGGATCGAAGTCGGGCCCGGTTTCCATGATCATGACCAGCCGGTTGCCGGTCCGATGAATCTCCATGTCGCGAATTCCCGCGGCGCGGATGCTTTCGACGACAGCCGCCGGAACCGCGCCCGGCGCGTGCCATGCCTCGTAGCGGGCAATGGCTTCGGCCTCGTCCACAAGGTCCAGGAACAGAACCTGCCGCATCACGTCTCCCATTCCGGTTCCGGCGCCAAAAAGCTACTGGCCGGGAATCCCCCGACCAGTAGCGAACAGGCTGATCGCCGCAAGGCGGATCAGTACGTCAGGCGTGCCGTGAGGCTGATGCGCCGATCGTTGAGCACGTTGGACTGCGGCCTGCTGGCGATGCCGTAATACGTGCGGTTCTCCGTGTTGGTCAGGTTCACGCCATCGAGGGTCAGGGCGAAGTTCGGCGTGAACGTATAGGTGATCGACGCGTCCAGCTGTCCGCGCGCATCGTTGAAGATCGGCAGGTTACCGCTACCATTCCCGCGCGTGGTCACGACGTACTTGCTGCGCCAGTTGTAGGCGACGCGCGCAGAAAGCGGTCCCCTGTCATAGAAGCCGATCAGGTTGTAGCTGTACTTGGACAGCAGCTCGAGCGGCACCGAAAGCTGGTTGCCTTCGTTGTCGGCCGCATCGGGGCTGGGCGCCTTGCTGTCGACATAGGTGAAGTTCGCCTGGACGCCGAAGCCTGACAGAGCGCCGGGCAGGAAGTCGAAGAAGGTGTTGCCGCCGATTTCGAAGCCCTTGATCTTGCCGTTGTCGCCATTCAGCGGGCGGGTGACGTCGACGTTGAAGGGGCCGTTGCCGAAGTCGTAAGTCTCGGTGCTGGTGATGTTGGCGATGAAGCCGTCCACCTTCTTGTAGAAGGCCGCGCCGTAGAGCGAACCCGTCTGTGAGAAATACCATTCCAGCGAGGCGTCGAACTGCTTCGCTTCCAGCGGCTTGAGGTACGGATTGCCGCTCGAAGCCGTGCGCAGGCCGCTGCCGGAATTGAACTCGACGATGTTGATGTTCGGATTGAGCTGCGAGAAGTCGGGACGGGTCAGCCCCTTCGAGGCGGCGAGGCGAAGCTGCAGCTTGTCGTTGAAGTGGTAGCGCAAGTTCAGGCTGGGCAGCGCCTTGGTGTAGTTGGAGTTCACGCCCAGCGCGACGTATGAGATCGGCCCGTTCCCCGGCTGCCCGTCGATGATCACCTGCGGGGTCTGGACGATGAAGCCGTCGGTGGAAACCTTGGTCTTGACGACGCGGACACCGATGTTGCCGTCAAGCGGGAAGCCGGCATCCTCGAAGTTGAACTTGGCAAGACCGTAGGCGGTGTAGGTCTTTTCACCCTGGGTGTTACGATCGCTGGGAACGTAGCTCACGCCGTCGAGCAGGGCCTGGCTCTGGCTTCCGGCATAAGGCGCCAACGCCTGACGGGTGGCGTCATAGTCCAGCACGATCCCGCGATTGAAGAACACGCCGCCATCGGGCACGCCCTGATAGCCGCGATAGAGATCGCCCCGGAACGGGTGGACTTCGTAGAGATTGTCCGCCAGCGCGCTCAGGCCGTAATAGGCGTAAGTGCTGGAATCGGTGACGGCGGAACGGTCGGTATAGCGCAGGCCTGCGGAGATCGAGCGCAGGAAGCCACCGTCGAACTTGTATTCCGCGTCCAGGCGCCCGGAATATTGCTTGCCCACCGAATGGTCGATGTGGTCGAGATAGCCGCCGCCCAGCGGTGCATAGTTCGCCACGTCGGTAACCGAGCCGTTGCCGTTGGCGGGATTGTTGTCCGGTAGGATATCCATCGTCGGTACGCCGCTGCCCACCACCTGGTAGAGCCGCTCGGCGTTCGAATGCAGGATGACGATCGACCGCTGGCCGTCGGTGGTCCCGCGAATGTACTGGAAGTCACCGTTAACCGACAGGTTATTGGTAGGATTCCACTTCACGTTGAGCGAGAAGTCGTTGGTGACCGACTTGCGGCGCTCAAGGCTGGTGTTGGAATCGATCGGCACGTTGGCGAAAGTGCCGCTGCGGAAATTGCCGTCGTCGTCGAACGAGAAGGGCTGGGTGTAGTCCGGCGTGATCGGATTGTCGCCGGTATAGGCGAAGAAGCTGTAGTCGCCGTACTGGAACTTGTAGTCCGAACGCACGTATTCGCCGGTGAACAGCAGCGTTTCGGTGGGCTTCCACTGGATGGCCGCGTCGATGCCGATGCGGCGGCGGTCGCCCAGGTACTGGCCTATGCCCACGCCGTGCGGCAGATAGGTGTCTTGGCCAAGGCGGCCGAGGCCCGAAGCCACGGCATAGTCGGCCGCGTCGTTCGGAACGCCGTTGGCGCCAAGCGTCTGGTCCAGTTCGTAGAAAGGCTGGCTGGAGATCTGGTCCTGGCGGAACGCGGTCTTCTGGTAGGCGACGTCGACCATGACGCCGATCTCGCCGATGCCGGTGTCCCAGCGGTCGGACAGCAGCAGGTTCGCCTGCGGCGTCGACTTCCCGTAGAGGTCATAGTAGTTGATGCTGGCGCTGGCGGAGGCCTTGAAGCCGTCGAAGTCGAAGGGCTTGCGCGTGCGCAGGTTGATCAGGCCGCCGATGCCGCCCTCGATCTGGTCGGCCGCCGGGTTCTTGTAGACGTCCACGCCCGCAAGCAATTCGGAAGGCACGTCTTCCAGGCTCAGCGTGCGGCCACCGTTGGCGGTGAACACGTCGCGGCCGTTCACTTCGGTGCGGACCTGGCTGAGGCCGCGAATCGAGACCGAGCTGCCTTCACCGAAGCTGCGCTGGATTTGGATGCCGGTGATGCGCTGCAGCGCCTCGGCCACGTTGCGATCGGGCAGCTTGCCGATGTCCTCGGCCACGATGGAATCGACGATGACGTCGGAATTGCGCTTGATCGACTGCGCGCTGCTGAGGCTGGCACGCACGCCGGTGACGACGATATCGTTGCCCTGCCCGTCCTGCGGCGCGGCAGTTTCCGCGCTCTGCTCCGTCGCGGTTTCCTGCGCGCTGGCGGGCGCGATCGTGCCGAGCGCGACAGTGGCCACCGATATTCCCGTAAGCAGACGCGCACGGCGCGATGCCTGAACAATCGTCCTCATGGACTTCCCCTCTCCCTGGCTCCTTCGCGGAGCACATCCTCAAAAAGCCTCGCCTTTCGGCCGAGCACGCGATCCGGCTTTGAGCCAGCCGTTTCTCGCATTGCCCGGAGCGAAGACGAGCGACTCATTACGCTTAATCGAAACATTATGAAATATAAAAATTGATTTCATATGTGGATTGTGATCGATGGGCATGGCAAATCCGAGCGCGGTCGGCAAAAGAGGATCGGTGCAGGAACGGGAGAGGATCGATGGACGGCAAGACGCGCTACCAGGCGCCCGCCCTGAAGAAGGGACTGGAAATCCTCGAACTCCTGGCCGGATCCAGCGAACCGCTTATCATGTCCGACATCTCGGCGGCGCTGGGCCGTTCGGTCAGCGAGATTTTCCGCATGCTCCAGGTGCTGGAAGAGCACGGCTACATCGCGCGCGCGGAAGACGGATATCGGCTGACCAACCGCCTCTTCACCCTGGGCATGAGCCAGCCGCCGATCCGCGACCTTGCCTCCACCGCGCTTCCGGTCATGCAGGAACTCGCGCGGAACCTGGGCCAGAGCTGCCATCTGGGCGTGGCCTCCGGCGCCGAGATGATCGTGATCATCGCCATAGAGGCGCCGGGTTTGTCCGGATTTGCCGTCAGGGTAGGCTATCGCCGGCCGCTGCACCTCTCGAATTCCGGCCGCATCCTCCTCGCGTTCCAGTCTCCCGAGGCGCGCGCCGCCATGATCGCGGACATCCGCCGGGCCAGCGGGGACGATCTTGACGAAGCCGCCCTGCTTGCGCGGCTGGACAAGGTGGCGGAAGCGGGCGGGGCCAGCGAACCCAGCCCGATGCTGACCGGCATCACCGACCTGTCGGCGCCGATCCTGCTGGGCGGAACGGCCCGCGCCGCCCTCACCGTGCCGTTCGTCGCGGGACCGGCCAGCAAGACCACCATCGAGGCCTGCAGCCTGAGCGTGCGCCAGGCGGCCGCCACGATCGGCGCGGCCATGTCTCCGATCCGACAGGGGGTTTCCCCCGAAATCCAGGAGTAGATACCGTGACCCGGATGACCCGCCGCACCACTTTGGCCGCCGTCGCTGCCTTGGCCGCCTTGCCCCGCATCGCGCGCGCGCAGACGGGCGCTGCGGACGAAGTGGTTCCGCTTTGGCCGGCCTCGGCTCCCGGTTCCACGGCCGCGCAGATCCGGCGCAAGATCGCCGACCAATCGAAGGACGCCGCCCACCCCGATCGCTGGATCACCGGCATCGACCGGCCGGTCATGGTGGTGAAGCGCCCGACGCGTCCCAACGGCAGCGCCATGCTGGTGGTGCCGGGTGGCGGCTACGGTTTCCTGTCCTACGACAACGAGGGAACCAGCCAGGCCGCATGGCTCAATGCGCGGGGCGTCACCGTCTTCATCCTGCTCTACCGCCTTCCCGGCGAAGGCTGGACCCGGCGCGAGGACGTGCCCTTGCAGGATGCCCAGCGCGCCATGCGCCTGATCCGCGCGGGGGCCGCGCGGTTCGGGATCGATCCCGCGAAAGTGGGCGTACTGGGCTTCTCCGCGGGAGGACATCTGGCCGGGTCGCTGGCCACCCGTCACTCCGAGCAAGTGTACCGCCCCGTCGACGAGGCCGACCGCCAGAGCGCCACACCGCAAGTCGCGGGTCTGCTCTACCCGGTCGTCAGCCTCGTGGCACCGTTCACGCATGTGGGATCGCGCGACAATCTGCTGGGGCCGGGATCGACGCCCGCTCAGCAGACGCTGCGCTCGGTGGAAGCGCGGGTGGACGGCGCGACGTGCCCCACCTTCCTGGCCCACGCCGCCGACGACGGTCTGGTGCCGCCGGCCAACAGTATCGCCCTGTTCCAGGCCTTGCAGGAAGCAGGCCGTCCTTCGGCGCTGCATGTGTTCGAGAACGGCGGTCATGGCTTCGGCGTTCGCCTGCCCGCGACGATGCAGGCCGCCGCCTGGCCCGCTCTCTTCGCCACGTTCGCGCAGACGCACGGCGTTCCCTCGGCATGAGGCGCGGGGTCGCGCTGCTCTCGGTTTGCGCGGCGCTATGCGCCGCGCCGGTCGCCGCGCAGCAGTATCAAAGCTCGCCCGAGCGCCGCACCGTTGTGGAGAAGGACTGGGGCGAATGGCTGGGGCCGTTCCGCGCCAAGCTGGTGCCCAGCCTGATGCAGGACTTCGGCGAGCGCTATCTCTACGCCCCGGCGAACGCCGCCCTTCCCGCCCCGAAAGCCGGAGAACGGCGCGTGGTATTCCTGGGCGATTCGATCACCGACCGCTGGAACCTGACCGCCGCCTTCCCCGGCCGGGACTACGTCAATCGCGGCATCGGCAGCCAGGTCACGTCGCAGATGATCCTGCGCTTCCACCAGGACGTGATCGCGCTGAAGCCGTCCGCCGTGGTCATCCTGGCCGGGATCAACGACATTCAGGGCTTCCTCCAGCAAGAAACGCCGGAGCAGATCGAGGCGAACTGGGAGACCATGGCCGATCTTGCCGATGCCCACGGCATCAAGGTGGTGTTCGGCGCGCTCCTGCCGGTCAACGACTACACGCCGGCCGCCAAGGACGTCGTGAAGGAGCGCGCGCCCAACCGGATCCGCGCCCTGAACGCCTGGCTTCGCGCCTTCTGCGCGCAACGCGGCTATGCCTTTGCGGACTATCATCGCCCGCTGGTCGATGCGCGCGGCCTGATGGCGGCACGCTTTACCGATGACGGGGTGCATCCGCTGGACGGCGGCTATGCCGTGATGGCGCCGGTGGTGCAGCGCGCCATAGAACAGGCTCTGGGGGACAGACCATGACATTTCATTTTCGACTGGCCGGATTGGCTCCTGCGATCATGCTCGGCTTCGCAAGTCCGGCCCTTGCGGAAACGCAAGTGCCCGGCGATCCGCATGCCGCAGACCCGGTAGGCATCGTCGCCGACCCGTGCCCCGCCCATCCCGCGCCCACGGACCAGGCGGGCTGGGTTACGTGGAACCTGCATATGCTCACGCGCGATTTCGGCCAGCTCTGCCGCTATGCCGAGGCGAACCGGGCGATCGCGGCGCAGAAGGTCAGGGTCGTCTTCATGGGCGATTCCATCACCGACAACTGGATCAATGCCGATCCCCAGCTCTTCACCGAGGGGCTGGTCGATCGCGGCATCAGCGGGCAGACGACCGCGCAGATGCTGGTCCGCTTCCGTCAGGACGTGATCGCGCTGAAGCCGCAGGCGGTCCACATCATGGCCGGCACCAACGACATCGCGGGCAATACCGGCGCGGCAACGATGGACACCGTCTTCGGCAATATCCAGAGCATGGCGGAACTGGCCCGCGCGCATGGGATCAAGGTGATCATCGCCTCGATCCCACCCGCCGCCGCATTTCCCTGGAGCCCCGACAAGCGCCCCGTGCCGCAGATCGCCGAGATGAACGCGCGTCTGGCGGCTTACGCCCGCGCGAACCGCTTCGCCTTCGTGGACTATCATGCCGCCATGGCCCTGGCCGACGGCGGGATGAAGCCGGGCCTCGCCAGCGACGGCGTCCACCCCACGCCTGAGGGCTATGCCGTGATGCGTCCGCTGGCCCTCGCCGCCGTAACCGGAACCCTGGGAGCAAAACGATGATCGATTTCAAGCGCCGCTCCTTCCTGGCGGGCGCCGCCGCGCTGGGCCTCGCCCGCACGGCCCGCGCTGCCAGCGCCATGGGAAGCGCGCCCGGTCCGGTCCAGGCCAACTGGCCCTCGCTGGTGGCGAACTACCGCTATCCGGACTGGTTCCGCGACGCCAAGCTGGGCCTCTGGTCGCACTGGGGGCCGCAGTCGGTGCCCGCGCAGGGGGACTGGTACGGCCGCTTCATGTACATGCAGGGCCACCCCATGTACGAGCATCACCTGAAGACCTACGGCCATCCCTCGGTCGAAGGCATGAAGGACATCCAGAACCGCTGGAAGGGCGAGCGCTGGGATCCGGACGCGCTGATCGCGCGCTACCAGAAGGCCGGCGCCAAGTATTTCGTCGCCCTCGCCTGCCATCATGACAATCTGGACTGCTACGACAGCCGCTACCACGCCTGGAACAGCCTGCGCGTCGGCCCCGGCAAGGACGTGGTCGGCATCTGGGAGAAGGCCGCACGAAAGGCCGGCCTGCGCTTCGGCGTTTCCAACCATGCCGCCCACGCCTGGCACTGGTACCAGACGGCCTATGGCTATGACCCCACCGGGCCGGAAAAAGGCCGCCGCTACGACGCCTTCGGCCTGCGC
>NZ_JBJDRF010000058.1:0-32161 GCF_044987305.1 Novosphingobium sp. ZW T3_23 | reverse complement strand
TCTCAAACGTCCTGAGGTTCGCTTGGCTGATGGAATGTGATACAGCAGTCATCGCGGTCTTCATAGCTCATCAAAGGGATGAGAAAAGCATTGATATCGACGGTAACGCAGAGCTGTACCGGCCTCACGCGCGAGATACTTCTATTACTCATAGTTTGTCATTGTTGGATTTTTGAAGGGACTATCCCGGACAGTCAGTCTGTGCGGTTTGATCCTTGACGCTGCGTCTTTTCCGCATTCCACTTTTGCTAGAATCTCGATGGAGAGGCAGGCCGTCGAACTGAAAATTCAAAATCGCCAAGTAAACTGACACAAACGGGTGCTTTCATCCGGCGCCCTACGCCTCGAATTGGGGACAAAACTGGCGTTCTCGGGCGGGCCGGGGATGGCAGGTACCGATCCAGAACCACTTGTTCGCCGGTCGGGCTTTGAACGGCAGTCTCTGACACAACTAGCGCGAGGCCGCACGGCAGCCACGCGACCTCATAGTCACCGTTTAGCGGGCTCGAAAGCGATCCCGTAAGCTGTCGCGCCTTCAGCCGGAAGCGTTACCGTCTGTCGCGCTAGCCCCCGATTTGCCTCATTCGATCGGCTGCGCCTTGGGAAACGTCCAACTGCCGTCAAGAATTTCGGACCGGGGTCGATACATGCGCACTGCGTAGTTCCAGCCCGGCATGATCGGGAGGCAGTTAGTTACCTGTCCGTCGCAGCCGCCGAACTGGATCGTGAACCCGCCGTCCGAATCCGGCTTGGCGGTGAGGTTATTGAGCGAATACGCATTTTGCGCATTGCGCTCGAAATAACCCGCTTTGTTGTAGACGGTGACAGACCAAAAGCCGTCCACCGGCACGTCCTTCACCGTCAGGCGGTAGATCGTCTTTCCGTCATTCCGCTCGGGCCAGTCTGCCATATAACTGGCGTCGCGCGCCGGATTGCCGCCCCAGCCGATCGCCGTAGCGATCAGGTGCGATTCGGGGTCGACCGAGGCACGGGTCCCGAACCCCCGTTTTTCGTCCGGGACTGGCATCTTGCTTAGCCGGCCGCGAGTCTCCGCAAGCGATGCCTGGTCCCAATCCGGAAGTTCGAGGCGGCCTGGCGCGACTTGCTCCACCCGGATCGCGTCCTGCAAGGCATGCACCTTCTGCAGATCTGCCGGATCAGTGGGATCAACCAGCGTGCGGATGAGAAAGCCCAAATAGCGCGTTCCCACCTGCTCACGCGTGAACCTGTGCGGCGTGGTGTCGTAATAGGTCCCGGCGACATAGTGGTCCTCGTCAATCGCGAGGATCGACATGAAGCGGCCACTGGCCTCGGGCAGCGCGATCGTGAGCGCACCCGCGTCGAGATCGAATACGGCACGCGAATAGACCGTATCGCGGTTCATGCGGATGACTGTCTGGTGGTCTAGGTCCACGAGGTCGCGGTCGTGTGCGAACTTACCGAAGCCGCCCTCCTTCGCAAAAGCCGCGAAGTAGTTGTCGGTTTCGGCACGGATGAAGTTTTTCATGGTGACGGGGGTGCTCATTGGTGCGCTCCTTGCCTCCAACTATGTCTAGCATTGGCCCGCACGATGGTATCAGGCGAAGGACCGACGGTGAGGATGGAATGTCCCAAGCCCTGCCCTTCCTCCCCATCGATCACGGTCTCCAGTGAATGTCCGGTTCTGGGCGCGGCGTCCAAGCTGGCAAGCGTCCGCAAGGGCCGCATTGCTGACCGGGGGGCGTTCAATAAGCGAAGAACAGTTCCGGTGCCAGCGGACATTCCCGTGTCCGCACCGGCACGGCTTGAGTTTGAGTCGCAAACGGCCCTAACCCAATCCGCCAGCCGCGGATTTCATAGCTGCCTCGAGCATTTGGCCAGCGTTGAATGTGGCAGGCGCTTGGCGGGGCGGGAATTCCTTGAATGTGGCAACGTGCTTTTGCAGGAGATACGCCGCCGGCATGACCGTCCACAATTTAGCGCCAGCATAGATAGGATAAAATGCCGCATTCATATGCTGTTCGAATGGGTCGTTCCGCAGGTTGACCGGGCGAGGGACCGTGGGAGTGACCGAAGAGCCGGCGAACCAATCGTCCTTCACGATGAAATGCACCTTCCAGTCTTTGTAACGCACAGCGTAAAGGTCGTGTTCGCCGTAGTAGAAGAACTCGTGCCGTGACGAATTCACCTCCTCGCCGGTCAAGTAGGGCAGCTGATTGTAGCCATCGAGATGGACCTTGAAGGTCTTGTCTCCCGTCTTGTGCCCCTTGAGCAGCTTCTCCTTCACATCTGGCTCACCTACTGCAGCCAGAACGGTAGGCACCACGTCTTCCAGCGAGAAAATTCCATTCAGCACCTTTCCGGCGGGAATATGTCCGGGCCAACGCATCAAGTAGGGAACGCGAAACCCGCCTTCCCACCCAAGGCCCTTTTCGCCGCGAAATGGGCTGGTCCCGCCATCGGGCCAGGAGAATTTCTCGGCGCCGTTGTCAGTTGTGAAAATCACGATCGTATCGTCTGCGATGCCTAGCGCATCGAGCTTGTCGAGCAACGAGCCTACGACCCAGTCGAGTTCCTGGACGCCATCGGCATAGACGCCAAGCTTGGTTTTACCCGCCCAGCGTTCGGACAGATGGGTGAAAACATGCATCCGCGTGGTGTTGTGCCAAAGGAAGAACGGCTCGCCGGAGGCATGGACGCGATCGATAAAATCGAGCGAGCGGCCGAGAAGATCCTCCTCGATCGTTTCCATGCGCTTTTTGGTGAGAGGCCCTGTGTCCTTGATGGTCTGTTTGCCAACTCGGCCGAAACGTTCATCGACTGTGTGATCGTCCGCATCGGACGCTTTGCAATCGAGTACGCCGCGAGGGCCAAACAGCGTCTCGAATGCGGGATCATCCTTGGGGTAATCGGGCTGCTCGGGCTCCTCTTCCGCATTCAGGTGATAGAGGTTGCCGTAGAACTCATCGAAGCCGTGGACGGTGGGCAGATATTCGTTGCGGTCTCCAAGATGGTTCTTGCCGATCTGGGCGGTCTTGTAGCCATGCGGCTTCAAAAGCTCAGCCAAGGTGGGATCCTCTGAGAAGAGCCCTTGCGGGGCGCCGGGCAGGCCGACCGCCGTCAAACCGGTTCGCATGGGAAGCTGCCCGGTTATGAAGGCCGCCCTGCCGGCGGTGCAACTCGCCTGCGCATAGGCGTCGGTCAGGCGAATCCCCTCTTTCGCCAAGCGATCCATATTGGGCGTCGTGGTGCCCATTATCCCTTGATGATAGGCACTCACGTCGAACCACCCGAGATCGTCCGCAATGATCGCAAGCACATTCGGTTTGCCGTTGGGCATGGTAGCCTCCCCAGCTGAAGTCGCGGGAATACCATGGCCTTTCCCCATTCCACGGAAATCGGAATTTGTACCGAACTGCGTTTCGGTAATTTCCCCTATCGCGTTTCTACTGAGTTCTATGCCCTCATCGGACACTTGCGATTTATGTCGTCGCGTGTCTTCCTCCGCAGCATCCAGATAAATTGTGCAGAGGCTGAACGACTGGTTCTGTCGGGATCCGACCTTTGGGCGTCCAGAAAGGAATGGCAACAACTGGTCCGCCTGCTGCCGGAAGCTATTCGCTCACTCGTGATAAATGATCGAACAGTGCTTTAGCGGGCGGTGTGAGTTCGCTTTCGGCACGTACACACAATGACAGATGGCGAGTGGCCCAGTCGTCATGCAAGCGGATAATCGCAATTTTCGTTGATCGCCGGCAACGTCGCGCTGCAGTTTCAGGGACTATCCCTATGCCCACCCCGGCTCCTGCCATCTGACAGATGCCATCGAAGCTGCGGAGCCGAACCCGCATCTTCAATCCTGCCCCCGCGCGAGAAGCGTGCCCTTCGATGTGGTCCTGCAACGCCCCGCCCGTCAGGCCGATGAAATGATGCCCGGCAAGGTCGCCGAACCTCACCCGCGCGCATTCCGACAGCGAATGCTCCTTGGATGCAACGACAACAAGGCGATCGACCGCGAAGGGCCGCAACGTCAAATCGGCCGTCTCGACCGCGCTCGACAGCACGCCGATTTCGGCGAAGCCTGCGCTGATGCTTTTGGCAATTTCGGCGCTTTGGCGCTCCCTCATATCGATGTCGACCTGAGGGTTTGCAGCCATCCAAGACTCAAGACGCTTGGGTAAAAACTCCGTAATGGCTGCGGTATTCGCGAAGACACGTACCGAAGCGCGCAGGCCTTTCGCATATTGACCGATATCGCCCCGCATCTGCGCCATCTGGTGCAGAATCTTGCGGGCATGGTGCGCCAGCATCTCTCCGGCTTCGGTTGGCACTATGCCGCGGCGCCCGCGATCTAGCAGGGTCACTTCCCCCGCCGCTTCCATTTCGCGAAGCCGTTCACTAGCCGCTGGAAGTGACAAGCCTACCTCGGCGGCGCCATGAGTGATGGTGCCGGCGTCCACCACCGCGAGGAACAGGCGAAGGTCAGTAAGGTCGAAGCGCATTGGGGGACTCTTAAAGCGTTTCCTGCCTTCGCTCCAGCCGAAGCCACCACTCGGCCCTTCCGCATTGTCAGACGTATAGCAGTAAGCAACTCTGGGGCATGCCTGGCTATTCACTCCCATTAATCGCCCTGATCATCACGACCTTCTTTGCCGCTGGCATCGTCAAAGGGGTGACCGGCATGGGGTTGCCCACCGTGGCTATGGGAGTGCTGGGATCTACGCTATCGCCGCTAGGCGCCGCCACGCTGTTGCTGGTACCATCGTTCGTCACAAACGTCTGGCAGCTTTTTGCAGGTCCGAAGCTGGGAATGCTCATCCGTCGGCTTTGGCCGATGTTGCTGACGATCATCATCGGGACGATCGTTGGCTCTATGGTGCTGACGGGAGGGAACACCAAACTGACGACCATAGGCCTGGGAATTGCCCTGGTCTTCTATGCCGCGTACACGCTATTGGCCAAGGCTCTCCGCATTTCTCACCGATTGGAGCCGTGGCTGTCTCCGGTGATCGGGCTAGTCACCGGACTCGTCACGGGCGCGACGGGCGTGTTCGTGATACCTGCTGTGCCGTACATCCAGTCACTCGGCCTGGAACGCGATGATCTAGTGCAGGCGCTGGGTCTTTCGTTCACCGTGTCGACGATCGCGCTTGCGATTGGGCTGTTTTGGCATGGCGCAACCCCGATCGGGAATCTGCTGACCTCGGCGCTTGCAGTCGTTCCCGCGCTCCTTGGCATGGTAGCCGGACAATGGATCCGGATACGAATTAGCCCGCAGCTATTCCGCCGGCTTTTCCTGATCTTTTTGCTGTTGTTGGGCTTGGAAATGGCCGTTCATGGCCTGCGCTGACAGGACCACCTTCCGTAGCCCTCTGCTGCGTCTCGTTTCCCTGCATTCGTCGGCAGCATCTGCAATAGGGCGGCTTTAGATTATCAGCGTTTTCAATGTGCTTTCATGTCCTGATCGACCACGCAGCATTATTGTAACAATGGGCGCTTAAGTCGCCGCGACATGGGTGCCACGACGTCTCTCCTGCGCGCGCAACGAGCAAATCTCCTGCAATACGTGGGGCGGCAGGTTCGTGACTCCATGCTCAGCGAGGATATTGTCCAAGAGGCGTATCTGCGTTTGATCAGCTTCGAATCGAAGCCCGGCGGCGTGGTGAACGATGCCCCGGCTTTCCTTCGCAAAATCTCGTTGAACCTGGTTCGCGATCATTTTCGCCGGACGAAGAGCGTCCCTCTCGTCGAATTGCCGGTGACGATCGCCTGTCCGATACCGACGGCCGACGTGCAGCTGGAACGCAAGCAACTCGTCGACCTGGTTTTCGAGATACTCAAGGCTATGCCGAAGCTGCGCCGGGACGTCTTCATCCGCCGCCGGGTCAACGGAGAATCCGCAGGTGAAGTTGCCGAGGCTCTCGGCCTGTCGCCCAGCGCCGTTAGCAACCACGTCGCCCGCGCCGTACTGGATCTCGATGCCGCCATCGAAAAGATCGAACAGCGTGCCTGCTAGTCAGGTCGACCCGATCAAGTGGGCGGCCGCTCAGTGGGTGGAGCGCCGGATGGACGATGGTCCGTTCGAAGAGGAGGCGTTCGATACCTGGATCGACCAGGACCCGCGCCATCGCACGGCATTCGACGGGATGTGGCGCCGAATTATGGGCCCCGGCATGGGGGCTGCCCTGCACGATTACGACCGGCGCATGAAGGCGCGCCGCACGGCTGTCGCCAGCGTGGCAGCGATCCTGATCATGGCCGCCGGCGGTTACAAGGCCATGCCGCTGATCGAGATGCAGATGGCAGATGCCCATCAGTTTGCAGCGGCCGACGGCACGGTGCGTGAGGTCGTGCTGGAAGATGGCACCCGATTGACGCTGGGCGGAGGCACGAATGTGACTGTCCGCTATACCGGCCATGACCGTGTGATCGAGCTGGGTCAGGGTGCGCTGTTCGCCAATGTCCACCATGATGAAGACCGACCTTTCCGGATCGAGACAGATGACGCGGAGATCGTCGACAAGGGCACCAGTTTCGAAGTGGTGAGCAAGGCGGCGCATGTCAGGGTGACGGTCGCCGCCGGTATCGTGGACTTCGCAAAGCGGGGCTGGTTCCAGAAGCCGACGAGGCTGGCTGCCAATCAGGTCGCCGTCCTCGATCGGAACGGCGTGAACCGCAGCGCCGATGTACGGCCCGGTGATGTTGCGCCGTGGCGCGGCGAATGGGTCGAGTACAAGGCGAAGCCGCTGAAGGATGTCGTCGACGACTTGCGCAGCCTGTCACCGGCACCGATTGAATTCGCGCGCGAAGAGTTGGGCGCGCAGCCCGTGAGTGGCCGCATCCGGCTGACTGATCCGATGGGGCAGCTTGAAAATCTGTCGGTCATCCAAGGATTCAATGTCCAAAGGACAGATGACAGGATCATCATCTACTGATCCATCATGATTTCATCAAATTGAAATAAAAATGTATCGGAAATGTAAAAACAAAAAATGTGAAATTTTCGGTGAACCCCCGTCTTTGGTCTGAACTCGTTTATCGAAACGCAGGGGGAACACCAAAGTGACAGCTTTCAAGACCGCGCTCCGTACGAGCGTTACTGCCTTCGCACTGACCATCGGCGCTGTATGCGCGGCCTCGCCCGCCATCGCACAGAGCAGGATTTTCCTGCCGTCGGCCAACCTTGAGGATTCCATCAACACGCTGTCGCGCCAGGCAGGCGTCCAGATACTCGTCAATCACACACTGGTGCGGGGCAGGAAGGCTCCCGCGATCAAGGGCGCTACGTCGGCTGATGCGGCGCTAAACGAACTGCTGCGAGGGTCGGGCCTGACTTACGAGAAGCGGGAAGGCACTTATCTCGTCGTCCGTGGCTCTGTTCCCGCTCCCGCGCGTGCCGTTTCTGCGGCTCCGGCGCGCAAGGTCTCCGTAGCCGCGCAGACCACGCCGGCCCTGACCGCCGACAACAGCGCCGTTGCCGAGGATATCGTCGTCTCCGGCTACCGCCGCAGTCTCGATGAAGCGATCGACATGAAGCGCGCCACAGTGGGCTTCTCGGATTCGATCGTCGCAACCGACATCGCCGATTTTCCCGAGCAGAACCTTTCCGAAGCGCTGCAGCGCATTCCCGGCGTGACCATCGAGCGCAACAAGGGCCTCGGCACGCGCGTCAACGTGCGCGGTCTGCCAACCGAATTCACGTTCGTCTCGATCAACAAGCTCGCCACCGCTACGGGATCCGGCGGGCGTGCCGTCGAGTTCGACATGTTTGCGTCCGAACTGATGCAATCGGTCACTGTCCAGAAGTCGCCCACCGCGGCGGACGAAGAAGGTGGCATCGCCGGGTCGGTCTACATTCGCACCGCCCGCCCGTTCGACACGCCCGGTCGGCGCCTCGTAGGCAGCGCGGAAGGTGCCTACAATTCCATCTCCGAGAAGATCGACCCGAGCGCTTCTTTCCTCGCCAGCGACACTTTCGGCGATTTCGGCGTGCTCGTCTCGGTAGCCAAGCAGCAACGCACCAATCGCACGGATTCAAACTCGGGCATCAACTTCCGCCCGATAGCGCGCTGGACCGATCGTACGGGAACGACCTATCGCAACCAGGCGATCTCCGTGCTCCAGCGCGACGCGGGCATCGCCTTCTCGAATGACGACAAGAACCGCATCGTGTTCCTCGATAAGGTCGGCGACAGGGTCTATCGGAACGATCAGGATCGCCTCGGGCTTTCCGGTTCGGTGCAGTACCAGCCCAGCAAGAATTTCAACCTCGTGTTCGATGCGTTCGTGGGTTCCTACAAGACGCACGAGGACGAATATGACGCGGCAGGCTATTCGGCGTCCAGCAACTCCACGCTCGATACGATCCACGAATTCGATGACACCACACTGTCCGATGCGGGCATCGTGGTGCTGAAGGACGTCTCCTACACCAACACCCAGCATGAATTCCTGAGCAAGGAATATATCAACAAGACCGACTATCGCCAGTTTGGCGGCGAGATGAACTGGAAGCTCGGCCAGCTATCGGTCAATGCGCTGGCCGGCTACTCCGGCGCGACCAAGACGCTCGATTTCGCCAACCTCAAGCATGTCGCCTATGCCCCTTCGCGCACGCGCTACACCGAGACCGGCGGCGAGACGATCCCCAGCGCCGCGGCGGGCACGATCGACATGTATAATGCGCCGAACTCCTATCTTTTCGAAGCCTATGAGACGACGCGCGAGCGGATCAAGGATGACAAATATGCAGCGCAGCTCGATCTGAGCTACGAGTTCGGCCCCTCCATCTTCAAGCGCTTCAGCTTCGGCGGCCGGTACACGAACAAGACCAATGAACGTGAATATGGCGAAGAGAAGATCCAGGGCCCCACGCGCGGCAGCACTGCCTATGTGAACGTACGCAGGCTTTCCGACAGTCCGCTCACCAGCGTGACGGATATCGTCGGCGGCAAGTCCTATCAGGCGCGGGACATCGACTGGGCGCAGGTCTCGAACGAATATGCCCGCGAATTCTTCCGCCCCGCCGACTTCGTGACGCCCTTCAACAACGCGAACTACTACAAGGTGAGGGAAGAAGTGGTCGCGGGATATGCGATGCTCGATCTCGAATTCGACGCGCCTGTCCCCATCTTCGTCAATCTGGGTGGTCGTTACCTGCATACCGCGATCCATTCCGAGGGGTTCCACCAGGTCCAGAACGCAAACGGCAGCACCGGACTGACCCCCGAGCCGGTCTCCAGCGAGGGGAGCTATTCGAAGTTCCTGCCCTCGTTCAACGCACACGCCGAACTGACGGACAGCCTCATCCTGCGCGCAGCCGCGTCGAAAACGCTGATCCGTCCTGCCCTCACCGACCTCGCCTACAAGCGGACGGCGAGCTATAGCAGCTATCGCTACACGGACGGCAATCCAGGCCTGAAGCCGACCTTGGCCGACCAGTGGGAAGTGGGCGCTGAGAAGTATTTTGACCGTGGGGGTATCCTTGCCGCTTCCTATTTCTGGAAGAAGATCAAGGGCGTCGTCCAGAACGAGCTGACCGGAGTGGTGCCCGGAGTGACCGTGCTGAACGCCAACGGCACGGTGAACGGCGTCTACGACTTCGACGTCTATCAGCCGGTGAATGCCGAAGGCTCCTATGACGTCAGCGGCATCGAGCTGAACGCAGTGATCCCGTTTGCCATGATCGCCGACTGGGCGGACGGTTTCGGCGTCAATGCCAACGTGACCTTCCTCGACAGCTCGCTGACCGGCGAGTCCGATCTGGGCATCCCGACCTCGCCGATTGGTCTTTCGAACAACACCTACAACGCGACCGTATTCTATGACAAAGGGCCGATCTCGCTGCGCGTTTCCTACAATCGCAAGGGCAAATATGTGGAGCGTATCGAGCGCAACATGTATCCGGTCTATCGCAACGCTTATGGCCAGTTCGACTTCTCCGCGAGCTACCAGTTGACCCCCAATTTCCGCGTGGAACTGCAGGGTATCAACGTCGGCAATGCCAAGACGACCGGCTATACGATGGATCCTGCCTTCCCGACAACTTACGAGTTTTCGGGAAGCCGCATCAGCTTGGGCGTTCGCGCACAGCTCTGATCCCACGACCTTACCGGGCCGGCGCGCGATCGATATGCGCCGGCCCGCTTTCATCCGCCTCACGCGTTGAAGTGCCTGACTTGATGATTGTGCGCCGTGCCATCACCACCGCGTCTTCTTGGTCGTAGTTCCCGTCTCGCCGCATGAATGGCGGCTTTCTAGCTGTTCCCCGCCACGGTAGCGTCGCAAAGGAACCACTCTGAATAGCCGCCAAGAAGCGTCTAAGCTTACCGCGCAGCGTCCAGACGGATCGTCAGCAACGCTCCTGCCAGGGGTTCCTGTTTCAGCCTTGCATCGGTCAGTCCCAACCGCGCGGTGGTGACGTAGAGCAACTTCCGATCGGGCGAGAAACAACAGCTTGTAGGTCGCGATACCGGCAAGTCGATCTTTCCCATGGACGTGCCGTCCGGGGCGATCCGCCGGATAGCTCCGCCATCGAAGAAGGTGGACCAGATCAGGCCGTCCTCATCGACCAGGAGACCGTCCGGAAAGCCGTCATCGGGGTTGAAGGTGGCAAAGTCTCTTCGGTTGCCGATCGCTCCCGTGAGCGGATCATGATCATAGGCGTAAATAACCGGGATGCGGGAGTCGGTCACGTACAGCGTTCGCCGATCCGGGCTCCAGTCGAGACCGTTGATGAGCGTGAAGCCGTTATCCATTACGTGCCAGCTACCGTCCGGATCGTAGCGATAGAGGAGGCCGGTGCCGCCCTCCAGATCGTTGTGCATCAACCCGATCCAGAGGCGCCCCCGAGCGTCCAGCTTGCCGTCGTTGAGGCGATAGGCAGAGCTGCCTCGCGGCGCGCTGGCAAAGCGCCGCACTTCCCCGGTCGCGCTCACCGTTGCCAGATCGCAGCCGATCGCAGCGATGAGGGTGCCGTCTTCGCGTTCGGCCACCATCCCGATGACGTCCGGCATGCCGAAGGCCGCGTTTCGACGAGTCAGCGGATCGAAGCGGTTTAGCGTGCGGCCGTCGGTATCAACCCACAGCAACTCACCGGTTCGGCTC
This sequence comes from Novosphingobium sp. ZW T3_23, assembly GCF_044987305.1. Lineage (NCBI taxonomy): Bacteria > Pseudomonadati > Pseudomonadota > Alphaproteobacteria > Sphingomonadales > Sphingomonadaceae > Novosphingobium > Novosphingobium sp. ZW T3_23. Next base: position 21,076 of record NZ_JBJDRF010000058.1, on the reverse strand, counting down.
CAGATTGGGCTCTCGCCAAGAACCGCTGAGCCGCCAAACGCGGCATGGGCGATTTTCGACGGGACCACACGCGGCTCAGGAACCGCGATGGCGATGCGAGACCAGGCATCGGCCACGTCCTCGACTGTCGCAGCCTCCTGCGCGGCCAAATTGCGCGGATATTCGACGCGTTCCGCCTCCTGGGCCCTCGTCGCCACGAACTGACCATTGGCGGCACGCAGCACCCAGCCACTGTCGGTGCAGTCCGGCGAAACAAGCCATAGCGCACCGGGGGCTACCGCCTCCGGATGCAGTTCGTCTGGCTCGCCCTCGATACCCCACATGCGGGTTTTGGCGACCGGCGAGATTGCATTGACCGTGATGCCATGGGGTTCGCCTTCTCGCGCGAGGGCGTTGGCGATACCGATCGCACCCATTTTCGCGGCGGCATAGGAGGCAGGGCCAACCTGCGCGTAGGCCGGATAGATCGCTCGGTCAGACGTGGTGAGAAGGATGCGCCCGAACCGTGCTTCGCGCATCGCCGGCCAAGCTGCCTGGGCCAACCACAGGGGCGTGTCCACGCCCAACCGCATCATGCGATGATGGAAATCGGGATCGAGTTCCTCGATAGCTTCATAACCCACCCACCCGGCATTATGGATCAGCACGTCGAGGCGTCCGTGTTCCGCAACAACGCGTTCGATCAAGTCATGGCAATCGGCACATGTCGCGATCGGTCCCGCCTCGGCGAAAGCCCGACCGCCATCAGCGGCGATCCTGCCGGCTGCACTGGCGGCAACCGCGGGGTCTGTACCAATTCCATCGGAGCCGGTGCCGCTGTCCTGTACGATCACCGTCGCCCCGCGCGCTGCGAGGCCCGATGCATAGGCGAAACCGAGTCCCCGGCCGGCGCCCGTAACCAGCGCCACGCGCCCTGAAAAGTCGATCATGCTGCACCTCCGGGCTCAGCGGTACTCGGCAGCGCGCGGACGGACCAATACCGATGAGGGGATGCCGTGATAGGCGGACGCTATGATCGCAGCGTGTCTTCGAGCCGTCCCACAGCCGGCTGTGCCGCACCCGACTTTCGACAAAGCACGAGCCCAAACGAAGCTTCGGGATCTTCGATGGGATGGTATGCTATCTCGTCGGCGCGGACCTGATGCATCCCGGCCGGTACGATGGCCACACCTGCCTCCACGGCCACGAGGGAAAGAACGGCATGCATGCCATGTGCTTCCTGCACGATCGTTGGCGAAAAGCCGGCATCGCCGCATAACCGCGTCACTCGATCATGGAAGCCTGGTCCCTGATCTCTCGGCCAGCAAACGAATGGCTCCGTTGCCAGGTTGCGAAGCGCGATCACCGGAGCATTCGCAAGAGCATGTCCCATTGGAAGAGCGATCGCCAGTCTGTCACGTTCGAACGGCAGCGTCTGCAGCCCCGCCTGATCTCCAAGCGGCGGTATGACGATGGCGAGATCGAGCGCATCTGCGCGCAGCGCCGCCACTTGCGCAACGGTGGTCATCTCATGCAGGTCTATCTGCACATCGGGGTGCGCCCGCCGGAACCTCCGCAACGCCCCCGGAAGCTTCCCATACATGGCGCTGCCGACGTAGCCCAATCGCACACGGCCATGCTTCCCGTTCGCGGCGTCGCGCGTGGCGCTCAGAGCGTCGGAAGCAGCACCCAGCAATCGCTTCGCTTCAAGCAGCAATACGGCTCCTGCAGAAGTCAAACGGATCGTCTTGCGCCCACGTTCGATCAGGACCGCTCCGACTTCCTGTTCCAGACGGCGGACTGCAGCTGTCAGCGGCGGTTGAGACATCCCAAGCCGATCGGCCGCGCGGGTGAAATGCAGTTCCTCCGCAACGGCGACGAACTGACGCAGCACGCGCAAGTCTATTCGGGGGTGGTCGTCCTGTTCCATGCCTTGCCTGTTCAACGGCGCGACGGTTCCTGTCAAATCCCGCCATTCGCCACGGGGGGCGGGGCGGGGGCCTTATGTTGTCAAAGTTTTCTCGGGGAAATAGTGGGGCGCGACATGGCCAACCTGGCCGACATCGAACGTCTCTATGATGTCGTCCAGCAGCAGCACGCAGGGGATCGACGTCGTTTTCGCCGATGCTAGGGGCGAGATGTTCCCGCTTGGCTCGATCATGAAGAGCATTTCCAGATCATCCCTTCCAAAAATGGCGAAGTTCCCTGCGGCATGCCGACTGTCATAAAATAGAAGCATCTACTAACTAAATATACGTTAGTTAGTTCATAGGGGTCGCACCATGTTCCGATTCGCCAGCGCCACGGCGCTCGCTCTGATTTTCGTTTCGCCTGCCTACGGCCAGGACGCTGCTGGCGGTTCCGGCAACGATATCGTCGTCACGGGCCTTCGCGCTTCGAATGAGCGGGCTGTCGCCATCAAGCGCGATGCGCTGCGCATTACCGATACTGTCTCGGCCACTGAAATCGGCCAGTTGCCGGACTTCAACGCGGGCGATGCGCTCAAGCGCGTTACCGGCGTGAACACGCTGCTCTATCAAGGTGAACCGCGCTTCGTGATCGTGCGTGGCTTCAACCAGGGCTATAACGACCTGCTGGTGGACGGGTTCAGCCTCGCCTCCACCGACATCAACATGGGTACGACCAACTCCAGCGGTCGCGTCATCTCCATGGAGGTGCTGCCGTCCAACATCGCCTCGCACATCGACGTCATCAAGACGGCGACGCCCGAGACCGATGCCAACTTCATCGGCGGTCTCACCAATTTCGTGACGCCCAGCGCCTTCGATTTCCCTTCGGGTCGCATTTCCGGAGCGGTAAGCGGTGGCCCCACCCTCGACAGTAAGGGCGATGGTGGGGACCACTTCACCGGGCAGGCACAGCTTTCGGCCAGTAAACGCTTTGGCGAGGGCGATCAGTTCGGCATCTATCTTTCGGGTACGTACTGGACCCGCGAGATCAACGTGCCTCAGCTCGAAACGGGCAGCGCCAAGAACTGGTACGACGATGCCGGAAAGCGCGTCAGCACACCTTATGGCGGCAACGGCTATGCCGTACCGGGCAACCGGCTTTACTACAACTACGCCAACAAGCGTACGCGCTCAGGCCTTCAGGGCCGGTTCGACTGGAAGCCGGATGACACCTTTTCGGCCTACGCCAGCGGCTATTACTTCCACCAGACCGAGGAGTCGTACCGCCACGACCTGAACGCGGCCGTGCAGAACTCGGCCACCAATTCCGGGCAGACAGCGACCAGCGGCACGCTGTCGAACGTCACCCAGTCGGTGAACCTCGGCCAATACCGCTGGTATCGCGACGTGGCGGGCGCCTATGGCCGGTTCGACAAGCAGTTCAGCGATACGGTGACGCTCGACGGCGGTGCCAGCTGGTCGACCAGCAAGGTCCGCAACCCGCAAACCTATGACAGCTTCAGCCAGAACGGCCTCGCCTTCGATTACGACACCAGCGGTTCGGTGCCGCTGTTCAGCGCGGTGAATGCGGCCAACGCCGCAGATGCCTCTCGCTACATCAGCTCGCAACATCGCGAGGAGACGTACCGCCTGCGCGAAAACCGCTACGATGCGCAGCTCAACCTTCGGTTCAATTCCGCGCCGGGCGACTACGGCCTTGGCGCTGCCGTCGGTGCCCGCTTCACCGCGATCCGTCGCAACGCCAGCTTCGATCGCTACACCTGGACGGGGCTGGGCTATTCACTGGCCGATGTGACCCGTGGCAAAACCCTGTGCGGCTATGTTTGCGACACCCCGATCCCCGTCATCGATCGCGGGCTCGCCGGCTCCGCATTCGCCGCCAATGCGGCTAACGGCACCGGAATCGAGAACGTCGACGACGAAGCGGGTGGCACGTACTCCAACCGCGAAAATGTCTGGGCCGGGTACGCTCAGGTGCAGTATCGCGCCGACAACTGGTATGCCGTGGCCGGTCTGCGCATGGAGGACACCATCGCTGGCAGCAGCGGCCTGCGTCAGACCAATGGCGTCTATGCCCCGATCACGGCAGAGACGCATTACACTAACTGGCTCCCTTCCGCACTTCTGGTGGTCGATACGTTCTCCAACGGCAAACTGCGCCTGGGCGTCAGCGAGACCGTCAGCCGGCCCAGCTTCATGGCCGCGTCAGTTGCGGGGGGCGTACTCAATACCACTGCCGCAACGCCCACGCTGTCCACCGGCAACCCGGACCTCAAGCCCCGGCGGGCCTGGAACCTCGACATCGGTCATGACTGGTATGTCGACGGCGGCCGCGGCATCCTGTCGATCGCGGGTTTCTACAAGTGGATCAGCGACGACTATTTCAACTACGGCGAACTGCAGAGCATGCAGATCGACGGTGTGGCTACCGACGTGCTCGTCACCCAATCGCGCAATACGCAGGACACCGTGCGTGCCTATGGGATCGAACTGGGCGCCTCTTACAACCTTTCGTTCCTGCCGGCGCCGTTCGACGGGCTGGGTATCAGCGGCAACGCCACGTTCTCGCGCGCGCATTTTCCGATCACCTTGTCCGACGGCAGCGTCCAGGTGCTCGACTACCTGCCGCAGCAGGCGAACGAGATTTACAACGTCTCCCTCGTCTACGACAAGGGATCGCTCCATGGTCGCCTGGCATGGAACCATCTGGGCCAGCTGTGGGACGACCGCTATCCGAACTTCACGGCTGACGGCTTCTACCGCAACCGCTATCAGCAGCCGACCGACAACATCGACCTCCAGCTTTCCTACGACGTGACGCCGCAAGTTACCGTCACGTTCGATGCACTGAACGTCACCGGCCAGGGGCAGACATACATGCAGGGCAACGACCAGGAAATCCTCCAGTCCGCCATCGAACTGCCGACCCAGCTCCTGTTCGGCGTGAAGGTGCGGATGTGAGGATGACGCGACGATCCCTGATCGCAAGTGCCGGCCTCGCCGCCGGCACCGTCCTGGGCCCGACATGGGCGTCCGCGCGCGCAGACCGGCCCAAGGATGTTGGGCGCAAGTTCCATGCCGACGGGCGGGTCATGCCTTTCGCCGGTAACACGATCATCTGCCATCTGCCGCAGCAGGGTGCAGGCAGCGAAGCCTTCCTGGCATTGCTGGACATTTATCGTGAGCTGCCCTCGCATACCTTCGCGCGCAAGATGACGGCCTTGCCGCCGTCCAGCTACCATATGACCGTGATCGGTGGTGCCAACGACAAGGACCGCCGCCGTCCACTTTGGCCGGCGGGGGTCGCGCTCGACGCGTCTATGGCGGAGTGCAATTCATATCTCGCGCAGCAGCTGAAGGCCGTGCGTCTGGGCGACGATGCCGGTCCCTATCACATGACCGTCGACCTGCGTGAACCCAAGGTCGGCGAGGAACCGTTGACGATGCGCCTTGTCCCGGCCGACGAGGAAACCCGGGCAAGGCTTTACCGTGCGCGTCGGACGCTGGCTCAGTCCATGGGCATCGGCATCGACTCGCACGACAGCTACGGGTTCCATATCACGCTGGGTTATGCGATCGAATGGCTTACGCCCGCCGAAGACGGGCAGTTCCGTTCTGCGCTGCGCGAGTGGAAACAGCAAGTCTTGCGCCGGGCGCCCGTCATCACGTTCGGAGCACCGGAGTATTGCCTTCTGGACGACATGTTCCATTTCGCGCGGCAGTTCTATCTGAGCTGAGGTTGGCCTGCGGCGCCGGGGGGAAAGAGCGATGCAACTGTTGCGGTATCTGAAAGGACGAACAGCCGCATACGCTCTTGCCCACGCTGCCAAGACACTGTTCTGGGCCTCCAGCGATGTCTATTTCGCATTCTACCTTACGGAAGTGTGCGGCATATCCGCTGCCAGCATGGGGCTGATTATGGCCGCATCCTATCTCGCCAACGCTGTACTGGACTGGCGGTTGGGGCACAGTCTTGCCGCGCGAGTGCGCTCGGCCCGCGGCGCGGGGCAGCTTCAACTGTTCGGTGCCGCGCTGAGTTCTGCCACGCTACTTCTGTTCGGGCTCAGCGCGCTGAGCACCGTCGATTGGCGCCTGTCATCAGCGCTTGCCGCGCTTCTGGCGTTCCGCGCTTCCTATGCTCTTTACGACCTCCCCCAGAACGCCCTTCTGGCCCTGGCCGCGAAGGACGAACGGGAACGCTCGCGCATGGCGGCGGCGCGGCTTGCCGTTAGCGGCATCGCCCGCGTCACCCTGACCGCACTGTTCGTGCCTCTGTTCGTGCGCCGGGGGATAGACATGCAGATCACAAGCTTCCTGGTGCTGGCCGCGCTGATGGGCGTGATCGGGGTCTGTTCCGCAGGTCTCCTGGCCCGCACCCTCCGACGGGACACGGTGGTGGCCTCCGGTGAAAGCCGGCCCTATTCACCGCGCCAGGGCAAAGGGCTCTATATAGCGATGCTGGTGCTGTCGCTTGGCACCACGGTCTTTTCCCAGCTCGAACCCTACCTTGCCGCCTGGGTGCTGACATCGCGCTGGACGGCGGCGGCCCTGCTGACGGCGGTGGCGCTGGGCACATCGCTGTCGCAGCCGCTCTGGCTGGCTCTCGTTCGCCGCAGTTCGCAGCGCACTGCCGCGATTGCCGCGCTCTGCGTTTCGGCCCTTAGCGCGTGCCTGTTTCCCCCGATCGCCAGTGTCGGCGGCCCGTTTCTGGCCGTGATCGGCCTGAGCTACGGCGCTGGCGTGGGCGGTTTGTTCTTCGCGCTATGGTCCGCCGTGGCGAGGCTTGCCACGCGCGATCACGCCCAGCGCGGTGCCACTGCAACCCTCGGCTCATTCGCCGCTTGCGCGAAAGTGGGACAGGCCGCGGCCCTGGGGCTGACCGGCCTCTATCTGCAACGCCTGCACGCGCTGGAGCCCATGGCGTCGGCCGTCAGCATTGCCTTGATGATGGCCATTGCCGTGCTTGCCGCCCTGGGGGCCGTGACAGTGCTGGGGCTCACGGCCACAAGGCTCTTGCGTGCGCAGAGCAGCTAGCTAACGTATATGGCATTACTTAACAGCGTGGTTGTCCTTCGATGAAATTCGGCCGTGAAGCCGCATCCCTGCCAAACCACCGTGCACTGTCCGCCAACGAGCGGATTCTGCTGTCGCAGCTGCAGCGCTTTTCTCCTCTGTCACGGGCGGAACTGAGCCGGCGCACCGGCCTGGCCCTGCCTACCGTCAGCCGCCTGAGCGAGCAATTGCTGCGCGACGGCCTGCTCGTGGCCGACCAGAAAGTCATGATGAGCAGCCTCGGCCAGCCCAGCACGCCCCTGTCGGCCAATGCCGACGGCGCTTTCGCGTTCGGCGCCACCTTGCGCGCAGAGCAGCTCTCGATGGTGCTGGTCGATCTCATGGGCCGGGAACGTGCCCGGCGTGTCGAGGCTATAAGCGCGCCGCGCCTCGATGCCGTCATGGAGCGCATGGCGATCCTGACCGAAGATCTGGTGAACGACGCTGGCGTGGCAGCGGACCGGGTTGCAGGCATCGGCATCGCCGTACCCGGATTCTTCATCGGCGAGCCTCCCCTCATAAACGCCCCGCTCGGCATGGAGGATTGGGCGGTCGCTGAACTGGAAGAGGTTCTCGGAAAGGCCCTTGCGCTTCCCGTGGCGGTCGAGAACGATGGCAGCGCGGCAGCGGTGGGCGAGCGAATCTATGGCGCCGGCCGCGAAGTGGACAGCTTCGCCTATTTCTACATCGACCGTGGCTTCGGCGGTGGAATTGTCCAGTCCGGCCGTCTTCTGCGCGGCGCTCATGGCAATGCGGGAGAGTTCACAGGCCTCATCCCACCGGAACAACGGTCCTCGCGGCCAACCCTGGCGCTACTGCTGCAACTCGCGAATGCGGCAGGCAATCAGCATGAGACGATCGCGGCGTTGCTGAATAATCTGGACGTGCAAGCCCCATACGTCGACGATTGGTTGCGCCAAATCGGTCCGGCGACCGATCTGGCGCTCTCTGCCGTAGCAGCCGTTTTCGATCCAGCGGCTGTCGTTCTCGGTGGCCGGTTGCCCACGGATCTGGCTCAAAGGCTTGCTGAACAGAGCGCTTTCTACTCCGTCCCCGTCCGCGATCGCGACCGACCGTTCCCGGTTATCCTGCCCTCCCAAATCGTGGGTGATGCCGCAGCGCTCGGCGCCGCCGCCGTGATATTCGATCGCCTTTTCTTCTGAGCTGCGATCGCAGCTCGTTGGCTAATGGGTACGTGCGGACCTCCCAACAGCGGACCTTAATGAACACTGGCAGAGCGACTTTAACAGGTCGGCATCTGCCAGCAATTCCGAGATCGACGAAGGCATTGCCAGGCGTGAAATTGTACGTTTGCATATCCTAAGAGGCTAAGCTGTTGATCTATACCGCTGTGAACCTTCAGCCACTGTCACAGACGGACATGCACGGCGGCGATGTCAATGAAACTGCGCACCTTGGGCACACGGAACCGCGCAGCCGGCCATAGCATTGTAAGCGTCCCAGCCTGTTCGATCTCGCCGTCTAGTAACGGAACGAGCGAGCCTTGAGCGATTGCATCACGCACCATGAAGCGCGGGAAGCAGCCGATGCCGGTGCCGTCGATCACCAGTTGGAACAGCGGGTCGATGACGCTGGCAGTCAGGCTGACGGGCGCGATGAAATCGGGGGCTGTCCGCATCGCCCATGGTGAAATCCGGCCTGTCGCGGATTTCTGGCGCAAACAGATGTGATCGCTCAGATCCTGTGGAATAAGGGGAAGGCCGTGCTGCCCAATGTAAGACGGTGCGGCCACAAGTTGCCATTCTATCGTGCCCAGCACGCGCCGCAACAGGCGTGAATCGCCGGTCGCGCCGGTCCGCACGACCACATCGAAGCCTTCATCGATAATGTTCACGAGTCGGTCGCTGTAGTCGATCTCGAGCTCGACATGGGGATATTCCTTCGCGAATGCCGTGAGCGCCTTTGTAAATAGGGGCCCGGATGGCGGCAGGCGACCATGATCGCGGATGGAGCCATCGATCTAGCGGGCTTTGGGCAGCCGTTTATTTCGAATCCCGATCTGGTCGCAAGGCTCCGGCACGGCTGGCCGCTGGCAGAGCCCGATCGTGAGACGTATTATGGTGGGGCAGCGAAGGGCTTTATCGACTATCCCGCTTTCGAGAACGCCTGAGAAGGAGACTGGCCGGAGACTTCAGGCCGGTGTTTTGCAGGGCCGGTCTCTCCGGGTTTAAGCAAATCGAATGCCTAGTGAAAGCGGTCGGAACCGCAGCGACCTAGGAACGACGTGGTTTGGTCGCGACCTGCGGGTGAGGACTAGGGCGCCAAGCGCCGATGACGGCGCGCCAAAATGGTGTTTCGGCTTTCCTTGACGGCTGGCCATCCGCCTTCCTAGATCATCAGATTGCCACGTCTTCCCGATCCACGCTGGAAAATCCGTAGGTGCGATAGCGGCTTGTCACCACCCGACCGGAAATCGTAATTTCGGTGTACCCCTCTGGCGTGCCGAGGAACGATCCGCGCCAGTCCGCGCCCGCCACCGCCCCGGTGGTGATGAAAGCGATGCCGTTCAGTTCGATCCGCTCGTAAACGTGGCTATGCGCCTGAAGTACGGCCAGCACGTTGTGTTCGCGCAGGATACGCAGCACCTCGCGGCCGTTGGTCACGAAGGTCCAGTTGTGCGGGGTGTCGAGCCAGGCCTCTGGCTCGTAGCACTGCATCGCCGTGACCAGCGGGATATGGGTGACAACGACGATGCGGGTGCCGCTGGGCTGCGCGGCGAGGTCGGCGCGCAGCCATTCCAGTTGCTCGGCATCGACCCGACCTTCGTAGTTGCGGTCGGGCGTGATGCCCATCGAATCCAGCACGACGAAGTGCACGCCCTTGTGATCGAAGGCGTAGTAGCGCGGACCGAACCGGTCGACGTAGAACTGCTTGCCGTGATCGCGCGCGGAAGGGTCGATGCCGCTCTTTGCAAAGACGCCCAGGCAGTCGTGGTTGCCCAGCACGTGGTGGACCGGTTTGCGCAAGTGCTGCCGCTCGGTGCGCTGGTAGAGGTCCATCAGCATCGTCGCCCGTTCGCGGCCGACTTCCATGGCGTCCTCTATATGATCGCCGCCCTGGATGACGAAATCGACTTGGGAGGCGGAAATCTGTTCGAAGCACATTGCGCAGCCGCGATCGGCGCCGCGTTCGGGAGCTATGTGGCAATCGCCCATGAACGCGAAAGTGAAGCCCGCGTCGGCTGTCGTGGCGCTTGCCGCCACGGCGTGGGATGTCAGCGGCACGAACGGCGCGCTCATCGCCAGTTTCAGAAGATTGCGTCGTTCCATGCGGAGTACCTGTCGGCCAGAGGGAGAGGGCGGCCTTCTCCGTCAGGGAAGGCCGCCCGGATAGGTTCAGAAGTGGACGCGCACGGTGCCGAAGACCTGGCGCGGCGCGGCGGTCTGGAGCGTCGTGTAGGTTCCGTTGGGGTCCGAGGTTACGAAGCCGGCGGTGCCGGTCGAGGCGATGTAGCGCTTGTCGAAAACGTTCGTCACGTTGACCTGGACGTCCAGCGTCTCGCTGAAGCGATAGCCGGCGGACAGGTTGACGTTGACGGCGCCGGGCAGCGCCGCGTCGTTCAGGTAGCTGTAGTAACGCCGGCTGCGGTAATGGGCGTTAACGCCGCCCCACATGGTGCCGTCGTCGTAGGTCAGCTCGACCGTGCCGACGTTCTTGGGCGAGGCCACGACCTGCTTGCCCTTGGTGGCCACCAGCGTGCCGCCCAGCGGCTGCACGTCGTCGTCATAGGTCGCATCGTTGTAGGCCCAGCTGCCATAGATCGACCAGCCCGGCGCGAACTTCCAGTTCGCCGCCGCCTCGACGCCGCGAGACGAAACGCTGCCGACGTTCTGGAGCACGTTCTGGTTGCCCACCACCGTCGCGCTGATCGACGAGGCGAGCAGGCGATTGGTGAACTTCACGTAATACCCGGTAAGCGATACCTGCAAGGCGCGGTTGTGGAAGCGATAGCCGCCCTCGAAGGTATTGGTCATTTCCGGCTTGAGGTCGGACCGGATGTAGTCGAACCCGGCCTGAGAGCTGCTGGAGAAAGGACCGTTCGACGTGGAGGCGACGAAGGCGGCCATGTTGCGGGTGTAGTCGGCGAACAGTTCGTTGCTGTCGTCCAGCTTGTAGAGCGCGCCCACCGTCGGCAGGAACCAGTTCTTCGCCTGGATGGAGCCGTCGATCGGCTTGGTGCTGACGACGCTGTGCGCCTTGTTGGTGGAGACCACGCCCTTGACGCCCGCGTTCAGGCGCAGGCGGTCGGTCGCCTGCCAGGTGTCGCTGATGTCGAGTTGCAGCGTGTCGGTCTTGTACTGGTTGTAGAAGGTCGTCTTGAACGGGTTGCTGTAGAACTGCTGGAAATCGTCCGGCGCTTGTCCGGCTTGCAGACCGTAGAGATACGACCCCTGGTTGAAGGCGTTGCGTTCGTACCAGATGCCGCCCTCGATCTTGTGCCGCCCCGCATCGAACTTCAGGCGCGAGATCACGCCCTTGCGGTTGATGTCATAGCGCAGCGCCGAAACCGAGATCGGCGAACCGCCGTAGGCTTCAGGGGTCGGATCGTAGGGGCTGGCCCAAGTGCCGATGCCCTTGTCGAGGTGGATATAGCCGGTCGTGAAGCCCGAAAGGCGCGAACCCAGCTGATATTCCAGCTTCTCATAGGCCAGCAGATCGCGGCGCACGCCGCCGCCCTGGTACACCGCGTCGTCGGCGTTGACGTAAGGCGCGGGCGGGGTACCGCCGTTCTGCACGATCAGTGCCAGCTGTTCGGCCAGGGCATAAGTCGGGACGTTGTCGAAATTCCAGCCGTAAGTCTTCAGCCGGGCCAGCGAGACATCGTTGTAGTCGTCCTCGCGGCGGTGGATCATGTCGAGGAAAGTGGTCGAAGTCACACTATCGCCCAGGGGCTGGACGTATTTCGCGTTGACCTGGTCCTGCTCCTGCTTGCCCCAACCCCGCCACTTGCCCTGGCGGTCATGGGCGTAAGAGATCGCCAACCGGCCGCCCCAGGGCAGATCGCCGCTGTTCATCCGCACGAAGGAACGCCAGGAATTGGCGCTGCCGTAGCTCTGTTCCAGATCGAGGCCGAACCGCGCGGTCGGATCGATCGAGGTGAAGTCCACCGTGCCGCCGATGTTGCTGGTCGATGCGGTGCCGAGCGCGCCGCTGCCCTGCGACAGCGTGGCCGGGCCGTTGTTCTCGGTCAGCAGTGCGCGGTTGATGGAAAGGCCGTTGTTGTTGCGGTACTGCATGTTGCCCAGCGGCACGCCGTCCAGAGTATAGCCCATCTGGTCGGTCAGGAAGCCGCGGATCGAAAGCTGGGTCGCGGCCTCGTAAGTGCCGCGCGCATCGGAGGAATCGAAGTTCACGCCCGGCAGGCGGCCCAGCGTGCGCAGTGGCGAGGAGCCTGGCGTGGCCTTTGCCATCGCCGCGGTCGAGACCGTCTGCACCTGCCGCGACTGTCCCTGGCCCAGCACGACGATGTCCTGCCCGGCCACGCTGGCGGTGCCCTTCGCGTCGCGCGGCTCGCCGGAGACGGCCTTGAGCGAGATCATCGAGGGGGTTTCGTCAGCGATGACCAGGCCCTGGCCGGCGATCAGCCGGCGGATCGCCTCGGCCCTTGTGAAGCGCCCGCGCAGCGGTGCCACGCGGCGGGTGGCGACGGCGTCGTAAGGGAAGATGACATGTACGCCCGCCTGGCTGGCGAACTGATTGAGCGCGGTGGCGGTGTCGCCTGCCTTGATATCGAACTGGACGTGCGCCGCCTGCCCTTGCGCAAAGGCGGCAGCCGGCAGCGCGGCCGCCACGATGGCGGTCGTCGTCAGAAACTTGTGCATGGAAATCCCCGCTTGGTGCGATTGTCGGTGCAAGGATGATCGGGCGAGGAAGAACCGCTACTCGCCCCCGAAATAATTTTCAGCTGCGGGTCAGGACGGTTCCGCCGTTGGCTCCTGCTGTGGCGCGCACGCCGAACGAGCTGCGCAGCGCCTGGAGAAATTCTTCCGGGTCGGTGGTCGAGAACGTGCCGCCCAGGCGCAGCCGCGACAGGGCGGGATCGCCGATCACGATCTTGTTCGGCAGATAGCGGTTCATTTCCGCGAGCGCATAGTCCAGACTCTCGCCATTCAGGACCAGCGTGCTCCGCTGCCAGGCGGTGACGCGCGACATGTCGGCTTCGCTACTCGGGTGGATGCTGACGCGGCCTGCCGTTGCCAGCGCAATTTCTCCCGGTCCGATCGGAGGGGCTGAACTACGCGCGATGCTGCCAGCCAGCACTGCCAGCTCGCAGCCGGTGTCGCGCAGCCGTGCGTTGTAGGTTCCCGGCGCCAGCTGGAACGTCCCGTCGGGCGCGATCAGGTCCAGGCGCTGTCCCGCCTCCAGCCGGATCGCGACTTCGCCTCGCTCCAGCCATACTCGTGCAGGCGTGCCGTCCTTCCAGTAGACGCAGCTGTCGGTATTGAGATCGAGCAGCAGCCCGGGCGTGGCAGCGACTGTCCGCCGCTTGCCAATATCGGTGGTCGCCTTGTTGCGCGCATAGGCGCGATAGCCGAAGCCGCCGCCTATGACCGCCACTGCCGCGATCGACGCCGCCGCCTTCAGCAGATGGCGACGGCCCGGACTCGCAGGCACTTCCGGTTCTGACGGCAGGGTGCGATGCACCTCGTCCTGCGTGACGCGCAGCGCGTCCATGTCGCGCCAGCTGTCAGCCACTTCCACGAAGGCGATGGCGTGGCGCACGTCACTGTCGCGCCAGGCCTCGAAAGCCGCGACATCGGCCGATCCCGCATCGAGCGCCGCCAGCCAGGCGGCGGCCTGCTCGGTCAGGTCAGCGTCATGCTGCGGGGGGGCGAAACGGCCGGACAAGATTCCTCCACCTGAATGTCACTGTCGCGCCGCGCCTTCGTGACAAGGGCAAGCCCCTTAGCGATATGCTTTTCCACGGTCGAGACAGATATTGAAAGGGCCTGCGCGATGGCGGCCGGCGGCATGCCCTGAACCTTGCGCATATGCATGACGCGCGCGCACTGCGGAGGCAAGCCGTCGATCAGCCGCAGCAACCGTTGCAGTTCCGACCGCCCGGAGGCAACCGCAAAGGCATCCGGCGAGGGATCGACCGGGTCGAGCGCCTCCAGCGAAGCCACCAGTTCGATCCGCACCACGTTCGCGCGGCGCAGACGTTCCAGTGCAAGATTGCGAATCGTCGTCAGTACGAAGGCACGCGGCGCCATGATGGTGCGATAGTCGCGCGTGTTCAGGACGCGGGCATAGGCTTCCTGCACCAGGTCGTCCGCATCATCCCGCCCGCAGAAGTGCGCAGCCCTTGCAAGATAGGCCGCCTTGTGGGGAAGAACCTCTGCCATGAACCAGCGATCGATTTCACGCAGCCAACTCAACGCACGCTCCAAAGTTTCGAGCTGCCGCGTAGAGACGCTTTCTTACATTTGCGGGACAATTCCGCGAAGGAACCACGTTCGCTCCGTTGCGTGGCACACCGTAACAAGGCGGCGAACGTGAACTCAGGAAAGGGAGGCAAGCGGACGGCCGGCTTAGAGCAGTTTCCCGATGGGCAGCTGGCTCGCCACCTTTATGATCAAATGATCGGCCAACGTCATGTCGGGCTCGCGGGTGTGGACGGTCTCGGATCCTTCGGCGCGTTCTATCCAGCGTAACTCGCCGTCGGTCGACTGAGTGACCTCATAGGCCATTGCCGGCACCGTGTCTTCGAACCTGTCGGCAACACGCGAGGCGAGTTCGGCGCTATCGATCACGAACCCCATCTCGGTATTGAGGTGGACCGAGCGCGGATCGAAGTTGAAGGAGCCCACAAACAGGCGTTTGCGGTCGACCGCAAAGGTCTTGGCGTGGAGGGTCGACGCGCTGGAGCGCAAAGCCGCCATCGAGCCGCCGCCCGAACCCCGTAACGTGCTGCCGATACCCACGCGTTGACCGCGTCGCCGTTCCTTGCCGCTTTGCGGGTGCCTGCTCTTTCCGCAGATCTCGAACAGCCGGATCCCGGCGGATAGCAGGTCCGCGCGCCAGGGCGCATAGCCGGCGTGGACGACGCCAACATCGTTAGCGGCATAGCTGTTCGTCAGCACCGAGATGGCAATGCCGCGCCCGGCAAGCCCGGTAAACATCGCCGTACCCTGGCGGCCGGGCACGAAGTAGCCCGCTACCAAGCATAGCTCGTGTTCGGGCTCCCCGATGGCGCTCTCTATCTGACCGGCCAAGAGCGAGCTCTCAGGCATGGGGCCGAGCGCCTTTTCCGGCGGGTCGCTGATCAGGCGAACCGGCGCCCAGGTCAGAGCGATGGTACCGTCGACTATCGAGCGGATCAGCGGTAGGTCGCGGATCCGCTCAACGAACTTGCGGGAGGAGCGATCGCGCTCGATGATAGAGGCTCTTTTTGCGAGTTCCTGCCGCTTTGATTCCGACATGCGCGGCAGGATCTGCGCAGCGGGGTAAGCAGATGCGCAATCCCAGTAGCGCTCGAAATCCTCTGCCACCGCGTCCACCACCGGGCCTACCGCGAGCACGTCGAGATCAGCGAACAGCCCGCCATCGCCGGTCCCGAAATATTCGTCGCCGATATTGCGTCCGCCCACGATCGTCACCGCCCTGTCGGCAGTGAAGCTCTTGTTGTGCATGCGCCGGTTGAGGCGGTGGAAGTCGAAGACGAAGCCTATCGCCTTGGGAAAGCGGATGCGGAACGGATTGAACAATCGGACAGCGATATTGGGATGACGGTCCAGGGCGGCCAGAATCGTGTCGAGCCCGGATATGCCGTTGTCGTCGAGCAGCAATCGTACTGCAACGCCCCGCTCAGCCGCCTGATGGACCGCCTCGAGCATCAAAGTGCCGCTGCGGTCGCCGTGCCAGATATAGTATTGGAGATCGAGCGTGCGTTCCGCGGCCTGCGCGAGCTGCATGCGGGCGGCGAAGGCGTCGTGTGCGTCGTCGAGGAGGCTAACGCCGGACAGGTTGGGATGAGCGCCGACCGCGCCCGAGGTCGCCCGGGCTAGCGCACTGGATGCTTCTCCCTCCACGCCTGGCCTGGCCGGCGGGGGTGTCTTACGCTGGGGCAGGCGACATAGCCGGTCCAGCGCGCTCCATGCCAATGCGACAAGGCCAGCGCTTAGCGCTAGCGCGCCAGCGCCACGCGCAAACGATGTTCTTAATCCGGGCGTGATGATGCGGCGCAAAATTCCCCCTTGTCGACGTAAGACGTCCGATCGCTGCCTAGGTTCCCGCGTCGCGATCTTCGGGCGCTGGGTTGCGGAGGCGCGGCGTCTGATCGACCGGCCTGCAATGGGCCTCGAACCCTCGCGCCAGTTCGGCGAGACTGACGGCATCCAACCGCGCGATCAGTATCGCTTCGGCGCCTCGCAGCGCGTCCTCCACCGCAGCGTTGACGGCCTTCTCGACCGCGCAATCCGGATTGCTGTGCTCGCTGCCGATAGCGAAGACGCGGGGACCGCCCACCGCGCGGTGGACATCCAGTAGCGAAACCGCTTCCAGATCTGCGGCGATCGCCCAGCCGCCGCCATGCCCTTTCTCCGACCGCACATATCCGGCATCGCGCAGGCCAGCCATCGTGCGGCGCACGACCACGGGGTTCGTCCCAAGCATCCGCGCGATTGCCTCGGACGTCATCGGCCCATCGTGGCGTGCCATGTGGAGCAGCACATGGAGCATTCTGGAAAGGCGGCTGTCATTACGCACGGCTTGATCTTTCTCGGACGGTCGGGAGTTGGCAAGCGCATCTTTTCACGATACTTATGATGTTACATGATTCGTGGAGCGTTGGCCATGCAGGAATTCGAGAACCCCGACCATTGGGATACGGCTGCTCAGCATTATGAGAAGACCGCTCATCCCTTCACCATGTATTATGCCGAGGCGGCACTGGCGCGTGTTCCGCTGACACCGGAAAGCCGCGTTCTCGACGTCGCGGCCGGCACCGGCGCGCTTGCGCTGACGGCTGCACGAAGCGGCGCGCGGGTGCTCGCGACGGACTTCTCGCCCGGCATGGTGGCGCGCATTGCGGCCGCGAACATGCCCAATGTCGAAACGCGGGTGATGGACGGACAGGCCCTGGAGCTTGACGATGGCAGCTTCGATGCGGTGTTCTCGATCTTCGGCGTCATCATGTTTCCCGACTGGCGCAAAGGCCTCGCCGAAATGGCAAGGGTGACGCGCATCGGCGGGACAGGTGTGGTCGCGACCTGGCAGGACCGGGGTGCCGCAACCTTCCTGCTGCTAGGCCAGATTTGTCGCAAGCTGTTCCCCGATCGTGAGGGCATGGTTATGCCGGACGCGGTCAGGGCGCTCAGCGATCCGGCCGACTTCGCCAGCGAACTGGTCCTGGCCGGATATCGTGATCCAGAGATCGAACATGTCACCCATGACTATCCGCTCGACATGACCCTGCTGGTCGAACCCGATACCCTGTTCGGCATGTCCCCCGACTGGACCAGTTTGAGCGATGAGGAGAAGAGGGCGGTCATCGCCGAAGTCCGAGCCATGGCTGGCGATCGCACAATCCTTCCCATACCTTCGACCGCGCTTATCGCAGTGGCCCGGCGTTGATGCGCGATCGCCTGCGCTGGAACTTGCCGCCCGAGGTCGGCGCCTGTGCTGCCCCGCGCAGAGGCGATTACAGTTACACTTCCACGTTTTTACCCAGCAACGTCTTCACATAGATACGCTTGACGAGGACAAACAAGGTTATGGTCAGAGGTGCTGCGAGCAGTACGCCGAGCACTCCAAACAGCGTACCCGCGGCGACCACCGTGAACAGAAGCACTGCGGGTGGGACATCGACCGCCTGCTTCTGGATCATGGGCTGAAGGAAGTTGCCCTGCAGCTGCTGGATCAGGACGAACAGCAGGATAACCCACAGCGCGGTCTCCGGGGATTGAGTGAATGCCAGCAGGACCGCCGGCACGCCCGAAATTACCGGTCCGATCATGGGGATGACGTCGAGCAGGCCGGCAATGACACCGAGGCCGCCGGCTGACGGTACCCCGAGCAGCGCCAGGCCCGCAGACGTCAGGGTCGCCACGACCACCGAAGAGATCGCCTGACCCTTCATCCAGCCATTGAGGCCACGGCTCGTATCCGTCAGGGCATCGTCTGCCGTCTTCACCGCGCGGTTGGGCACCAGGAGAAGAAGGCCGCGGCGATAGACGCCTGGGTCGGCGGCCAGAAAGACTGCTGCAAAAATGACCAGCACGAGGTTGGTCAGGCCGCTCCCGATCGCCAGCATGTAGGTGCCCACCTTGGTCAGGGCGCCCGACAGACTGTCCTTGCCTTGCTCCAACATACCGTTGCCGGCATTCCCCAACCCCATGCGTTCGAGGAAGGCCTGCATCTGTTCGATGCCTTCGGGCAGGCTTTGCCGGATCGTGTCGAACTGGCTGGTCAATTGGGCACCAAACAGCACGAAAGCGCCGATGAAAGTCCCCAGTAGAAGGAACACTGCGAGCGCCAATGCCCAGGCGCGGCCGATCGAGAGGGAAGAATAGATGATGCGAGCGATCGCGTCGAACACAACGGCCAGGACCACGGCGGCGAACACCAGCATGAGAAAGCTGGCAAGGCGCACGAACAGCAAGCCCACGCCCAGGATTGCGACGACCATGACGGCGGCAACAGCGACCCGGCCAAGCGTCCAATACTGCTGAGGGCGAGGGGGGAGCGAGGGATCCACTTTGAGCATCCTTTAAAATTCAACCAGAACTCTGGCGGCGCTGCGTGTAACCTTCTACCCGCAAACCTGAGCGACAATGGGCCGGCACCCAGTTCGCTGGTCGCCGGCCCTTCGATATGATCTGACGCCTTTGGTTACTTGTCGCCGATCACCGCGCCCGCGGTCCCGCCGATAATGGCGCCTTCCGTGGTGCCAAGACCAGTAGCACTGCCGACTACGGCGCCGCCGGTGCCGCCGATCAGGCCGCCACGGGTCGCGCCATGCGAGCAGCCGGCCAGTGCCGCGCCGGCCATGAGGGTAAGGATCAGTCCGCTCGCGATTTTGGTGTTCATGGAATTCGCTCCTGTTGCTGTTGCGGCTTGAGCGAATGGACCGCCGTGATGTTCCGGGAGCAACACATTGAAATTGGAACCTTGTAGCTGTGTGCAACGAAAAGCGAACGCCAAGGCCTCAACCGAGAGGCACGAGTCGGAAGTGATCGGACAGCCAAGGGAGAGGGGAGCCAAACGGCTCCCCTCATCTTGTCATCCCAGGGTTTTGGCCATCAACCGCTCGAGACGCTCCACGAAAGCGCGCGGGTCGGTCGGGGCTTCGCCTTCGGCGATCCGTGCCTCGTCGAGCAGAAGGAACGAGAGATCGCGCAAGTCGTCGTCGCTAGCACCGCTTTGCGCCAGCTTGCCGATCAGCGTGTGACCGGCGTTTACTTCCAGGACCGGCTTCGCCCGCTCCAGTGCTCGTCCGGCGGAAGCCAGCATCTTCTCGAGCTGCAGGTCCATCGCATTGTCGGGCGCGACGATGCAGACGGCGCTCGTGGTCAGGCGGTCCGAGACGCGCACATCGGATACGTATTCGGCCAAGGCATCCTTGGCGAAGGCGATGAATCCGGTCACATCCTCGCCGGCATTCGCAAGCTCGCCACCTTCCGCCAAGGGAATGAGGCTGAGATCAGCGGCTCCCTGCGTAACTGACTTGAACGGCTTACCCTCGAAGTCCGCGCCCATCGTCGTCCAGAAGCTGTCGACCTGGTCGGGCAGCAGCAGTACCTCGATGCCGCGTGCCTTGAACCCTTCGACTTGCGGAGAATCCGCAATCCGATCGAGATCGGTTCCCGTCGCATAGTAGATCGCCGTCTGGTTTTCCCGAAGCGAGGCGACGTAATCCTTGAGCGAACGCCATTTGCCGTCCGACATGGTTGTCTTGAAACGGGCAAGGCCCAGCAGGGTGTCGCGCCGCGCATAGTCCTCGTACAGACCCTCCTTCAGCACGGCCCCGAAGTTTTCCCAGACGGCCGCGTAACGTTCGGGCTCTGCAACGGCCATCTTTTCCAGCTCGGAAAGGATGCGATTGCTTACCCCCTTCTGTATTGCCGAGAGCACAGGACTGTCCTGGATCATTTCGCGCGACATGTTGAGGGGAAGGTCCGCGGAATCGACGAGGCCCCGCACGAAGCGCAGGTAGCGCGGCAGGATTTCCGCTTCGTCGGTGATGAACACGCGGCGGACGTAGAGCTTGATGCGCCCGTTGCGATCGGGATCGAACAGGTCGAACGGCTTGCTCTCCGGAATGAAGGTAAGCACCGAATATTCGTGCCGCCCCTCTGCCCGATAGTGAAGCGTCAGGGCAGGCTTGTCGAACTGGCCTGCCACGCTGCGGTAGAAGTCGGTGTAGTCTTCCTCGCTGATTTCGGACTTCGGCTTGGTCCACAGCGCCGCGCCGTCCGCAACCTGCCGAGCTTCCTCGTCGCTTCCGGTTTCCTCGATGAAGATCGGGACCGGCACATGGCCGGACTGTGCCTTGACGATGCGCTCGACGCTGTAGCGCTCCGCATAGCTTTTCGCATCGTCCAGGAGATGGAGGGTCACCTTAGTCCCCCGTACCGGGGCCTGCTCCGGATCTGCGGGTGCGATGGTGTAGGTGCCGAGGCCGTCGGAAGACCAGCTGGCAGCGTCGCTTTCGCCCGCGCGGCGCGATACGACATCGACCTTCCCGGCCACCATGAACGCCGAGTAGAAACCGACGCCGAACTGACCGATAAGCTGCTGGCCCTCTCCGTTCTTGTCGGCGGAGAGCCGATCCATGAAGGCCTTGGTACCGGAGCGGGCGATGGTTCCCAGCGTCTCGGCCATGTCGGCTGCGGTCATGCCGATGCCGTTGTCGGCGACCGTCAACGTGCCGGCTTCCTTGTCGAGCGTGATGGTGATCTGCGGCTGCGGGTCCTCGCCAAGGAGCGATGGGTCGGCGATCGCTTCATAGCGCAGCTTCTCACACGCATCGGCCGCGTTGGAGATCAGCTCGCGCAGGAAGACGTCCCGGTCAGAGTAAACCGAGTGGACCATCATGTGCAGCAGCTTGGAGACATCCGCCTCGAAGGCACGGGTTTCTGGGGCGATAGCGG